>JAYKIC010000463.1:0-7850 GCA_035284985.1 Leptolyngbyaceae cyanobacterium | reverse complement strand
ATTGGCGATCGCTCAGACAACTTTACCAATACGAATCCCCCCATGTTGCCATGGATGTGATGTGGGAACAGTTGACTCCAGAAACCCGCAGTTGGTTCATCGCCAACAAGGGCATTCTATGGCAAATTGAAGAATCCTTCCCAGCATTGGACGAAGACTAAATCCCTGTCCCAAAATCTCCAGCAAGTGTAGGGTGCGTGACAACACACCTAGCGATGTATTCTGCGTCGCTGTGAAGACTGGCCTAAAACCATGGTGCGCCAATGTCCTTCTGTAAAGTCATGATCGTTTCTGTAAATATTCGGGAATGCTAGGCACTTAAGGCGCGAAAATGGCAAGATGGCTTCACCATACAGATATGGGTTGAGCCTGGTTCGGGAGTTGAATGGATGATGAAACGGCGGATGTTATGGGTGTTGAGTGTGTTGACATTGGCGCTCACGCTAGTGTTTGGGACTGTTCACCCTTGGAGTCCTGGTTGGGACCAACCTGCTACGGCCAGAGTTGGTCATTTGGCGAGTGGTGATTTTGGTGAGCTTGGGGCTGAGGTTGAGGCTGAAGACAGTCCCCCTCCCGAATTATTTGACGAAACCTTTGAGCAATCTTTTGACGATATTGTTAGTAATGCGGATGTCCTGCCAGGATTATTTACCCTGTATCGCGATCGCGACACCGATCAGATTTATCTAGAACTAACCCCCCATCAACTCAACCGCAATTTCATTAGTATTGCCACCCTCAACTCTGGATTAGGGGAATTTCTCTATCGTGGGCTACCCTTAGGCGAATTCCTGTTCCAGTTTCGGAAAGTGCGGGACTCGATTCAGGTAGTGGTGCCCAATATTTACTTTCGCACCGACGGGGATGATCCCCAGCAACGTTCTGTCGAGCGTTCCTTTAGCAATTCCACCATTGCCTCCCTGCCGATTCTAAGCACTCACCCCCAACGGGAAACCTACCTCATTGATTGGACCGAGGTGTTGATGGGGGGGCAAGAACTGAGTGGCTTTATCTCGACCATTGGCCTCCTGCTGGGGGGCTATGTGCCCAACCCCAATACGTCTTATCTGGATACGGTTAAAGCATTTCCCAATAATGTGGAAATTGATGCGGTGTATGGGTTTACCGGGGGTGGTTTTGGCGATGGCCTCTTCTCCCTCTTTGAACTATCCACCTTGCCCGATGCCCGTGCGTTTGACCTCAGCGTCCACTTTAGTCTGTCCCAATTACCTACCAACAACGGCTATCAGCCTCGGGTGGCCGATGAACGGCTGGGCTACTTTATTACGGCCTACCAAAATCTGTCCCAGGTCAACCAGAATGATCTGTTTGTCCGCTACATCAACCGCTGGCATTTAGAGAAAGCGAACCCGGATGCCCCCCTATCGCCGCCGAAGGAACCCATTGTCTTCTGGATTGAAAATACGGTGCCATTGGCATATCGAGAGGCCATCCGCGAGGGGATTTTGGTCTGGAACCAAGCGTTTGAAACCGCAGGCTTTCAGAATGCGATCGAGGCGCGGCAAATGCCCGATGATGCAGACTGGGACCCGGCAGATGTTCGGTATAACACCATTCGTTGGACGAATTCCCTGGATTTCTTTGCCGCATTGGGCATCCATCGCACCAACCCGCTTACAGGCCAAATCTTAGATGCGGATGTGATTATTGATGCGACGATTGTGCGGCTCATCCAAAATGGTGAGGGTTTTCTAGCGAGTCAGCTTCAGCAGCAGGGTTTGGCGCTGAACCATGCGCCCTCGGTCTGTAATCAGACGTTACAGCGGCCCTACCTCCAATGGTTGGCGCTGCAACAAACGGGACAGTTAAGCCGGGAGGCGATCGCCCCTAACCCAAATCCCCCCTATTCGATCCCCAGCACCCGATCGCCCCTTAATCCCCTCACCTCGGATTCTGACTATTGCTTTGGGTTGGATATTGCGAATAATGCAGCCATGGGAGCTTTGGCTTTGACCACGCTTGACAACAACCTGCCCAGCGGCGAAGTGATGCAAGCCTTTACCCATCAGTACTTGTTCTATTTAACCGCCCATGAAGTGGGCCATGCCCTCGGCTTGCGCCATAACTTCCGGGGGAGCACCCTGTTGTCGCCAGACGAACTCAACGATGTTGACCTTACCCGCGAACGGGGATTAACCGCATCGGTCATGGACTATACCCCGGTGAATTTAGCGCCCATGGGCAGCGAACAGGGGGATTTTTTCTCCACCACCGTTGGTCCCTACGACAAGTGGGTGATCGAGTATGGCTATCGGCCATCTGGTGCAGTCACCCCCATCCAAGAGCGCCAAATGCTAGAGGCGATCGCCCGTCGCGCCCCGGAAGACGGGTTATCCTATGCCCCGGATGAAGATGCCTTCGATTTTTACAACCCGGAAGCGGTGCGGTGGGATATGAGTAGCGACCCGTTGCAATACTCCCAATGGCAAATGGATACGGCCCAGCAGTTGTGGGATAAACTCCATTTCCGTTATCCCATTGCGGGGGAAAGTTACAGTGAATTGCGCGATCGCTTTGATCTGGTCTTTTTCTACTATTTCAACCATGCCCTGACCGCCACCCGATACATCGGAGGCCAGGTCTTTAACCGCGATCGTCGAGGTGATCCTGGCGGGCGTTTACCCTTTGAACTCGTCCCATTAGAGCAACAGCGGCACGCCCTACAGGTGATCCAACATTACGTTTTTGACGAAGATGCCTTTGACTTTTCACCCACGCTGATTAACCAGTTGGCCCCATCCCGCTGGCTTCATTGGGGCAGTTTTCCGACGGTCTCCCGCTTGGATTATCCGATTTACGAAACGGTGTCTTTTCTTCAAAGCATTGTGCTGACGGATTTACTGTCCTCCGAGCGGTTGGTGCGCTTGCGGGATGCGGCCCTCAGCTATGGCCAGAACGAGGTATTGTCCCTGCCCGAATTATTGGATACCGTACAGCGGGGGGTTTGGTCCGAGCTACTCAGGGATACAGATCACCTGACCACCATCCCTAGCCTGCGGCGATCGCTCCAGCGCCAACATGTGGACATCCTCTCCCTAATTTTGCTCGGCAGTGGCGATGCCTTGAACGATCCAGCCATTTCCTTTACCGATTTTATTGCCGCGCTCCAAACCATTGAAGCCCCCGAAGATGCGAGGGTGCTGGCGCGGTACCAGTTACGGGTGTTGGGCGATCGCATCCGCACCGTATTGCGGCAACAGGACGATCTGGATCTCCTCACTAGGGCACATTTGGAAGATACAGGCGATCGCATTGCCAAGGTGCTCAATGCCCAACTGTAAAGAGGGAGCAAAAACGCAGGTGCCCAATCCATCCCCATCCCCATCCCCATCTTCCGCAGTGAAGCTAAGCAATTCACGTTATCATGGGACCATAAGCTTAGCAAAACTTAATGTTGATGCTGCGTATGACTGCGATCGCTTCCCGCATGGCCCAAGCCAAGGATTTTTGGGTCAAGGCTCTTCTGTTTGACAATGAACCCACTCCAGAACTGGCCGCCATTCTCCTTGCCTATTTTGTTCAAGGAATCATTGGGCTGTCTCAACTGGCAGTTAGCTTTTTCCTGAAGGATGATCTAGGACTGACTCCGGCCCAAACCTCTGCCCTGCTTGGTATTGGGATCTTGCCGTGGATGGTGAAACCCTTATTTGGATTCATCTCCGATGGCTTGCCCATTGCCCGATATCGACGGCGACCCTATCTCGTTTTAGTCGGCCTTCTAGGATCTGGGGCTTGGCTAGCCATGGCAACCGTGGTGCAAACGGCATGGGCCGTTACCGTGGCAATTCTCGTCAGTGGGGCGGCGATCGCCATGAGTGATGTGATTGTTGACTCCATCGTCGTAGAGCGGGTGCGGCAGGAGTCTCAATCGGCAGCGGGATCATTGCAATCCCTCTGCTGGAGTGCCTCAGCCTGGGGCGGTCTGATCGCCGCATACCTCGGCGGTATCCTCTTAGAACACGTCAGCGTTCGCACCGTATTTGGGATCACCGCCATCTTTCCCCTAATTGTATTGGGCGCATCCAGGCTGATTGATGAAGACCCCGTCGATGAAACCCACAATCACAACATTATCGTTCACCAAATCCAACAGCTTTGGCAGACGATCAAACAGCGATCGATTTGGATGCCTGCCCTGTTTATTTTCCTATGGCAAGCCACCCCCAGTTCAGGCTCAGCCTTCTTCTTTTTTGTCACCAATGACCTGGGGTTTCAGCCCGAATTTCTAGGGCGCTTGAATTTCGTAACCAGTGTGGCCGGATTACTCGGAGTGTGGTTCTTTCAACAATTTCTCAAAGCCGTATCCATTCACAAAATTATCGCTTGGAGCATTGTCATTTCCACCCTTTTAGGGTTAAGTGCCCTCGTCCTCGTTACCCACACTAACCGGACCTTAGGCATCAGCGACCAATGGTTTAGTCTAGGGGACACCCTGGTCCTGGCAGTGATGGGCAAAATAGCCCTCATGCCCTTACTGGTGTTAGCCGCCCGCATCTGTCCCGTGGGTATTGAAGCAACCCTCTTTGCCCTGCTGATGTCCGTCTTTAACGGCGCAAGCTTAGTCTCCCAGGAAGGAGGCGCAATCCTAACCCACCTGTTGGGCATTACCGAAACCAATTTTGATCAGATGTGGCTCCTAGTCTTGATTACGACCCTGAGTAGCCTATTGCCGCTCCCCTTCCTGGGGCTATTATCTTCAAGCGATCCCCCCACCCAACCCTCCGAGGCAGGGGCAAAGCTCCCGTCAGAACCAGAGCCACCCACGACCAATCCAATTCTGGCTAATCCCGTCAGTCGGTCTCCCATTAGGAATGCTTCCGATTAAATGATTGGACCGTTTAAGCGTCCTACCCCCTTCCCTATCCATTAACCTGACTTTATTCTGAGCGAAAATCACCATGACTGCGACCACGCCTACAACCGCTTTATCCTACAAACCCGAAGATTGGCAACAGGGCTATCGGTCCCAGCCCAATGAGTATGACTATTGGATTGATGACATTGAGGGAGTCATTCCCCCTGAACTCACGGGGACACTTTTCCGCAATGGTCCAGGGTTATTGGAGATTCACGGGCAACCCTTACACCACCCGTTTGATGGGGATGGCATGGTGTGTGCGATCGCCTTTCGCAATGGTCGTGCCCACTTCCGCAACCGTTTTGTCCGCACTGAAGAATATCTGGCCGAACAAAAAGCGGGAAAAATGTTGTACCGAGGAGTGTTTGGTACCCAGAAGCCCGGTGGTTGGCTAGCCAACATCTTTGATATCCACCTCAAAAATGTAGCCAATACCCAAGTCATTTATTGGGGAGGCAAATTGTTAGCCCTATGGGAAGGAGCCAAACCCTATCGCCTCAATCCCCACACCTTAGAAACCATCGGCATCGACACCTTAGATGGAATCCTGCAATCGGGAACCCCTCTAGCGGCCCACCCTTGGATTGATCCGGCCTGTGTAGTAGATAACGGTGCGCCCTGTTTGGTTAACTTTTCAGTTGAACAAGGACTTTCCTCTAAAATTACCATCTACGAACTGAATCCCCAGGGTACGGTGCTGCGGCAAAAATCCCACAATGTTCCAGGTTTTTGCTTTCTACATGACTGTGCCATCACCCCCAACTACATTATCTTTTTCCAAAATCCCGTCACCTATAACCCCCTGCCCTTTGTCTTTGGCCTGAAAGCGGCAGGGCAGTGTATGCAAACCCGTTTGGATCAACCCACCAAGGTGATTGTGATTCCGCGCCATCGTTCCGCTCCCATGCTCACCCTGGATGCCCCTTCGGGATTTATCTTTCACCACGTCAATGCGTTTGAACAAGACGGCCAGATTAGGGTGGATTCTATTCGATACGACCAGCTTTTGACCGCTGTGGAGCAGGATCATTTTCTCCAAACCGACTTCGATCAAGTGCCCCCTGGACGCTTAACCCGGTTTTCCCTTGATTTAGCTCAACAGCAAGTGGAACAGACGCTGCTGGATTGTCGCCCTTGCGAATTTCCGACGGTACACCCCAATTATGTGGGTCGCCCCCACCGTTATGTTTACGTGGCAACCACCCACCATCCTACGGACAACGCCCCCCTTCAAGCGATCGCAAAAGTGGATATGGAAGATTTAACGGGACAAAGCTTAATCCAGCAAATTTGGAGTGCTGCACCACGGGGTTTTGTGGGGGAACCTGTCTTTGTGCCCCATCCCCATGGGCAGAAGGAAGATGAGGGTTGGGTATTAACGTTGGTGTTTAATGCGGCACGGGGCCATTCGGAGCTAATTATTTTGGATGCCCAAAATCTCAACCATGGCCCTGTGGCGGTATTGCGGCTCAAACACCATATTCCCTATGGGTTACATGGCACCTTCACCGAGGTTGATTTTGGGCCAACTGATGGCTAGTTGATGGATTAGCGGTAAGAATAAAGGGAGAGGGCGCGATCGCCCTCTCAAAATCGCCAACTATTGCCCCAATTCCTTACAAAATATGTGCCTTATCCTGAGTCATCCATTTGCTACTGGATAGTGTTGAGAGAGATTATATCTGCTGTGAAGCCTTAACTGCACGGTTTCTAGTGATTGGTGGCATTGAACAAACCAGAAATGACGGGATGCTCCATGCAACCGTCCTTCACCTCAATGCCCCGCGCTGTAAGACTCTATTCGATCAAAACTGGGTGGATGGATGGCACTAAAATATGTTTTTGAACCAAACCCCGGCATTTTGGGGACCAGTGTGGCTCCTGACTTGCTCTACTGGGTTAGTAATCACCTAGAGGCCGGGACTACCTTTCTACTCATTGACTTAAAGCACACGACTCGCGTGGATAGTAGCGGGATAGGCACGTTGATGATTGCCTATAATCGGGTGCGGCGGGTAGGCAGCACCCTGGCTTTGTGTTCCCTAAAACCTGAGGTAAGAATTAACCTTGAGCGGGCAGGTTTGCTAG
Organism: Leptolyngbyaceae cyanobacterium; assembly: GCA_035284985.1. GTDB lineage: Bacteria > Cyanobacteriota > Cyanobacteriia > CAKZMO01 > CAKZMO01 > JAAHGY01. The sequence continues at coordinate 883 of JAYKIC010000463.1, read as the reverse complement.
ACAAGTTTGACGTATATACTGATCGACGAGAGTTTGAGAACTTTGTTTCAGGCGACGATGACCTATCCCATCGTAGGCTGTGATGGTAGCCATGGGGTAGGGGTAGGGTAATATTGAGTGATGGGCAGATGCTAGGGTAATGAATATGCATCCTTGCTTGAGAGCGCTTGAGTTGAGATATCGCTTTGCCCTTAAGCATTACCCTACCGTTGGTGCCTTGCCATGTCGAATCAAACCCTGAACTTGACAGAATCTCTTTACTACTATTTCTTATCGGTTTCGTTACGGGAATCAGATGAGCTACGACAATTACGACAAGAAATGACAACCCACACCATGGGGCAAATGCAAATTGCACCGGAACAGGGGCAGTTTATGGCTTGGTTGCTTCAACTGATGGGGGCAAAGCGGGTATTGGAGATTGGCGTTTTTACGGGCTATAGTTCCCTGTGGATGGCCTCAGTATTGCCGGATGATGGATGCCTGATTGCCTGTGATGTGAATGAGGAGTATACGGCGATCGCCCAGAAATATTGGTCCCTTGCGAAGGTCGAACATAAAATTGATTTGCGGATTGCCCCGGCGCTCGAAACCTTGGATGCGCTGCTAGCCAATGGACAAGCCAGTACATTTGATTTTGCGTTCATCGATGCCGATAAATCAAATTATGGGGAATATTATGAGCGATCGCTCCAGTTAGTCCGCCCCGGTGGTGTGATTGCCATTGACAACGTGTTGTGGTCTGGACGAGTGGCCGACCCTGGCGATACCCAGAAGCGGACCCAAGCCATTCGTGCCCTTAACCAGGCCATTCACACCGACGAACGGGTGTACTTGAGCCTGTTGCCCATTGCCGATGGTCTCACCCTCGCGTTGAAGCGGT
>JAYKIC010000462.1:0-24559 GCA_035284985.1 Leptolyngbyaceae cyanobacterium | reverse complement strand
CAACGATTAGAAATTCAAAAAATATGGGCTGAAACCCTTTATTTTTTCCTCGACAGGTTGAGGGGTAAGCGGAAGCATTCTAGACTGCGCTAATATGCATATTTTATAGTACACAGGCATCGTTTCAGGCTCAATGTGTATTGAGGAATGGCATACCGACTCTTAACCAAACGTTAACTCTGATACAAATTGTCTGCCAGGTTTAAGCGTTAATCAGTAGTGTTGGTGGCCTATCCTCTCCTGGTTCAGTGTATTGGCCGTTCATTCTACATCAGTACCTAGTTCTCTCGTTTAAGGTTCATCATGGCCGTTGAAACTGCTGTCGATATTCCAATTATTGACTTTTCACCCTTCCTCAACGACAACCCCGAAGGCAAGCAGCAGGTTGCCCAGACGATTTACCACGCCTGCCATGAGGTGGGATTTATGTACCTCAAAAATCATGGCGTACCTCAAGGGGCGATCGCCCAAGCCTTTGAGCAATCCCACCAGTTTTTTGCCCTGCCAACAGAGGAGAAGCAGAAGATTGCTTGGTCGAGCGAAACCAGCAACCGGGGATACATCGGCATCGAGCGCGAGCGGTTGGATGAGCATCAACCCGGTGATTTGAAGGAAGCCTTTAATGTGGGGCGAGCGATTTCTCCAGAGGAATTAGCGGGTGCCGATGCAGCCCTAGTGCTGAACAAATGGCCAGAGGGACACGATGGCTTTAAGGGCACCATTAGCGATTTCTTTGAGGTCTGTGCAGAAGCCGCGAGTCGCGTCTTTCGGGCGTTTGCGATCGCCCTTGATATGCCCGAAACCTACATTGTCGATCAGCATCAGTCTAAGGGCTATACCCTACGGCTTTTGCACTACCCGCCGATGAACACAGTTCCCAAACCGGGGCAGATTCGGGCAGGGGCACACTCCGACTATGGCACCCTAACGCTACTGTTCCAAGATGATGTGGGCGGACTAGAAGTGCAAACCAAAAGCGGCGAGTGGCTGGCAGCTCCCTCCATTCCCGGTACGATTCTGATTAACACCGGGGATTTGACCGAGCGCTGGAGCAATGATGTGTTTCGTTCAACGAAACATCGGGTGGGTCTGCCTACAGCGGAGAAAGCAGGGCGCGATCGCTATTCCATTGCCTTCTTCTGTCAGCCCGATGCCGATGCCAACATCGTCTGCTTCCCCAGTTGCCAAAGTGAGGACAATCCCCCCCGGTATGCCCCGATCAAGTCGGGTGACTATCTGCTCAGTCGTTTACAGGCAACCTATTGATCCATATCCTGTCAGCCGTTCTGACAAGCAGGTATTGCCCGACTATCATTCCCGTTTGTTCACTTAAATTTTTGATCATCCTTAACTATGACAAAACAGTCTTTCAACAATCGATTGCATTCTGTCGTATTTGGCATCACTGCCTCTGTTCCGTTGCTCATGCTCGGTGCCTGTGCCAGTGACACGGCTCCCACCGCCGCGACAGACACCAGTGAAGCAGAATCCACGCAGGCTGAAACCGAAACAGCCGCTTCAGATGCTCCCAAACTGGCACTGGTGCTCAGCGGGTCTTCTACGGATCAGTCCTGGGATCAAGCCGCATTTGAGGCGGGCGAAGCCCTGAAAGCTGAGGGGGTCGAGGTTGCCGTTTCTGAAGCCGTTGACCCCGCAGATGTGGCCGCAGTGCTGCGCCAATATGCCGAAGCAGGGTATGACCTGATTGTGGCGCACTCCTTTAGCTATCAAGATGCGGTGTTTCAGGTGTCAGAAGAATTTCCCGATGTCAACTTTGCCTGGGCAGGGGGCATCAACAACACCTCTGACAACGTTGCTGACTATGACCAGCCATTCTACCAAGGAGCCTATCTAGTAGGGCTGATTGCCGCCGAATTGAGTCAGACCGGAAAACTAGGCGCACTCTATGGGTTTGATATTCCGGTTTGCCATGCCATGGGAGAAGCCATGCTGGCAGGCGCTCAGCAGGTTCGCCCCGATGCCACCCTGACCAGTGCAGCGGTGGGGGATTGGTATGATGTGGCGAAGGCAAAAGAAGCAGCCTTATCCCAGGCAGAAACGGGCGTTGATTTCTGGATTGGTTGCGGCCAGGGGCCAACCCTGGGACAGATTGAGGCCGCCAAAGAAGTGAATGGCTACACCACTGGATATGTGGGCGATATGTCATCCCTGGGGCCAGAGGTGGTGGCCTCTAATCTTGTGTGGAACATGACCCCGTTGTTTAGCCAGATGTTAGAGGATACGGCGAACGACACGTTCGCTAACCAGTTCTATAATCTAGGCGTTCCAGATGATGTGATTCAGGTCGAGATCGCCTCTGAATTTCAGGATGATGTCAGTGAGGATGTGATCAAAGCCCTCGACGAGACCGCCGCCAAAATTGAATCCGGGGAATTAGAAGTCCCCTTCGTGCCTCAATAATATCCCCGTCAATATCCCCGTTGGGTAGAATCCCGATACTTTGATGATTAGCCGAGATCCATCATGAGAAATACCCCTGAACCCTCCGGTTCCTTTGCCATTGAGATGCAGGGCATCACCAAGCGGTTTCCAGGGGTGATTGCCAATCAGGATGTGAATTTTTCGGTCCGTCCCGGAGAAATCCATGCCTTGCTCGGTGAGAATGGCGCGGGCAAAACCACCCTGATGAATATTCTCAGTGGGCTTTATGCGCCCGATGACGGCAACATTCTGCTGAATGGCAAACCTGTTCGGTTTCATACGCCCCATGAGGCGATCGCCGCTGGCATTGGCATGGTGCATCAGCATTTCATGCTAGTCGAGCCGTTCACTGTGGCGGAGAACCTGGTCCTGGGGCAAACGTTGGGTATCTTCCGTGAATCTCGCCGTACCCTGCATCAGCGCTTAGTGACCCTGGCAGATCAGTATGGCCTCTCCCTCAAGCCCGATGCTAAAATCTGGGAGCTATCGGTCGGAGAACAGCAGCGGGTCGAAATTCTCAAAGCCCTCTATCGGCAGGCAAGGATTTTGATTCTTGATGAACCCACGGCGGTGCTCACCCCCCAGGAAACGGACGGACTCATCACCATTCTGCGGGGGTTGGCCGCTCAAGGGACGAGCATTATTTTTATCAGCCATAAGCTGAACGAGGTGCTGGCACTGTGCGATCGCGTCACGGTGCTCCGCGATGGCCACACCGTTGGAACCGCCGACATTGCCGATTGTGATGCCCATTCCTTAGCCGAGATGATGGTCGGACGAGAGGTGGATCTTCAGCGGCCCGATCGCGCCTCCCAACCCGCCCCACCTCCGTCTCCTCGACTCCATCTAGAAAAAATTTCAGCCCTGGGACACCACCACCTGCCTGCCTTGCAGGACATTACGCTCAGCGTTTATCCCGGTGAGATTTTGGGCATGGCCGGAGTCGATGGCAACGGACAGCGAGAATTGGAAGAGGTGATTATGGGGCTGCGATCGCCCACCCATGGCACCGTTCACTGTGACGGAGCGGTAGCGCACATTCCCTCGGATCGCTACAGCATGGGACTCATTTCTGACTTTTCGGTGACGGAGAACCTGCTACTGCGAGACATCGATCGCCCACCCTTCAACCTCAAAGGATTGCTGCATCCGGCGCGCATGGCAAAACACGCAGCGAATCTGGTGCAACAGTTCACCATTCGTACCCCATCGGTCAAGACCCAAAGCGGTAAGTTATCAGGGGGCAATGCCCAGAAGATTGTCCTTGCCCGTGAGCTATCGCGGGGACACGATATCGTGCTTGCCGCCCAGCCCACACGGGGACTCGACATCGGTGCCATGGAATATGTTCACGCTCAGCTAATGGCCCAGCGAGAGGCAGGGGGGGCCATTCTCCTGATTTCCACAGAACTGGACGAAATTTTGCGGTTGAGCGATCGCATTGCCGTGTTATATGAAGGCCGCATCGTTGGTGTGATGGATGCAGACCAAGCCGATGTGAAACAGTTGGGGCTGTGGATGGCGGGGAAACACGCCTTACCTACCCAACCCGTGGAGAGCCGCCAGGTAGAGAACCCTCAGAATCACACGGTTCTCGTTTCCAATCCAATCAATGGAGGCACGATGAATAAAGGGACGATAAATGAAGGGACGATAAATGGAGGAACCCCTGCATCATGACCGTAGACCAACTCACCCCAACCCCTCCCCAAAAACCCTGGACACACCGGGTTAAACCATTCGCCCCAGGCATTGGTGTGTTGGTGGCGTTGATCCTCAGTGGCATCCTCATTCAACTTAGCGGTGCCAATCCCTTTGAAGCCTACAAAGTTCTGCTCTTGGGGGCATTTGGTGGAACACGCCAGTTAACTGAAACCATCCTCAAGGCCACTCCCTTACTATTAATCGCCCTAGGTTTAACCATCGCCTTTCGGACAAAAGTTTGGAACATCGGTGCAGAGGGACAGTACCACATGGGTGCCTTACTCGGTGGCATCGTTGCCCTGACGCTACCCAATTTACCTGCCGTTCTTCTTATTCCTCTGATGATGATTTCAGGAATTCTGGGAGGATTGCTCTGGAGTGGATTGGCTGGCTTACTGCACCTCAAGCGAGGTATTAACCTGATTATTTGCACCCTCATGCTCAACTACATCGGTATGCTGATGGTGCAGTATGGGGCACGGGTGCCCTTCCGTGATCCCGATGGATTTCTCCCAGAATCGGCAAAGTTCGTAGAGGCGGCTCAGATTCCCAGACTGTTCTCCAGTCGGCTCCATATCGGTGTTCTCATTGCCCTGGTGCTTGTCGGTGTCGTGTATGTGCTGCTGTGGCGATCGCCCCTAGGGTTTCGGCTCCGAGCAGTGGGTGCTCAAATCAGCGTGGCTCGCAGCATTGGCCTGAACACCAGCCAGCACATTCTGGCCGCTCTCTTGCTCAGTGGAGCCTTCGCCGGACTTGCCGGAGTCATCGAAGTCAGCTATACCTACACCCGGCTCAAGCAAAGCATTTCTGATAGCTACGGCTTCACCGGAATCCTGGTCGCCCTCCTGGGACAAATGCATCCCATCGGCGTATTCATCGCGGCAATTCTCTTTTCTGCCCTGGTGATCGGATCTCAAACCCTCAACGTTTCCCTCCAGATTCCAGCCGCTGTCGCAGGGGTCGTTCAGGCATTACTTGTCCTTGGTGTCCTGGCAGGACAGGCGATCGCCCAACGCGACACCTGACCTCCCCTTACTCTTCTCCCACTCACCCACTCACCCACCACCACACCATGCCCTGGGAACAAGTCTTTACCCTCACCTTCCTCATCGCCGTTCTGACCGCTGGTATTCGCCTCGCCATCCCCGTGTTGCTCGCTGTCTTAGGGGAAATTATCACCCAACGTTCAGGTGTCATGAACCTGGGATTAGAAGGGGTCATGCTCATGGGCGGCCTAGCGGGTTTTGCCACCACCTATCACCTAGAGCAATGGACCGGATTAACCGAACTCCCTGCCTGGATTGGGTTGGGGGCAGGCTTAGCCGCTGGTGCCGTGATGGGGCTGCTCATGGCAGTGCTTGCCATTACCTGGCGAACCGATCAGGTCGTCGCTGGCATCACCCTAGTCTTACTGGGGCAGAGCCTCACCACCTATCTCTATCGTGCCGATACCGCCCTAGGCAATGCCCGCATCACAGGCATCGCCTTACGCCCCATTCCTTGGCTCTCCAACATTCCGGTCATTGGCGAGATTTTGTTTAACCACAGCCCGATTACCTATCTGAGCGGTGGGTTGGTGGTGTTGTGCAGCGTTCTCTTGTTTCGCACCAACTGGGGGCTTCAGATTCGCGCTGTCGGTGAGAATCCCGCCGCTGTTGCCACATCGGGGTTAAGCGTGATGCGTCTACGCTATCTCTGTACGCTGATTGGTTCCGCCATGGCCGGTTTGGGCGGTGCTGTTTTGACCGTGGTGCAGCTTAACTTATTCATCGAAGGGGTCACAGCCGGACGGGGTTGGATTGCGATCGCCCTCGTCTTCTTCTCCCGCTGGAACCCTTTTGTTGCTTTGGGGGGAGCCTTGCTGTTTGGCATTGCCGATGCCCTCCAGTTCCGCATCCAGGCATTAGGGTCAGAAGAAATGCCCTATGAGTTTTTGCTGATGCTGCCCTATGTGCTGACGCTGGTGGTGTTGCTGTTTGGCAATGCCCGTGACCAGACACCTGCGGCTTTGGGAACGCCGTACACCAAAGGTGAGCGATAGGGTTAGACTCCATCTAGAGCATTGGCTTAGGCAGAGTCCAGTATCTACTTTTGTGATTTCAACGGCTGCAAAAAAAGCGATCCTTCACATTTGCTCCTAAACTGAGAATTAGGATTAAGCTTAAAATTCGTTGATACGAGGATTCGCCCATGACATCCGCCCAACCGCCCCGCCACAAGCACATTGTCCTCACCTCCCATCCCAGCCATTTCGGGGAAAAACCCTTACCCATTCAGTGGGGCCACCCCGATCCGGAGCAGCGTGGACCTGTCATCGCTACGTTGGGTAATTCGGCCCACCGTAATGCCATTGGTACTCATTCTGGCGGTTATGCGGTGTATCGGGCGTTGGCGATCGCCAGTGGCAGCCTCAACCTCAATCACCGGGCCGACTTGACCAACACCGCCCCCACGGTTTCCATCGGTCCCCATCCCAGTTGGACGATTCCCGATAAAATCATCTCCCTCGATCCGTTTGGTGCCTTGGACCATGAGCTATTTGCCGATCTCCGCGCCCAGGGTTACGATATTCGTCCCTCCATTGCCATCACCAAAGCCCATATCAATATTCCAGAGTTACAGGCTGCTGTGGCCGCAGGCCGGGTTAAGGTAGATGGCAAAATTTTGAAGGACAAGGGGGAATTGGTGGCTACCAAAGCCGCCATTGAACCCGTGTGGTACCTGCCCGGCATTGCCCAGCGCTTTGGGGTGAAGGAAATGGACCTGCGCCGGATTTTGTTTGAACAGACCGGGGGTATGTTCCCCGAATTGGTGACGCGACCGGATTTGCAGATGTTTTTGCCTCCCATTGGTGGGCACACGGTTTATATTTTGGGGGATGTGGCGGCGATCGCCGATCCCGATCGCCCCCTAGCCGTGCGGATTCATGACGAGTGCAACGGTTCCGACGTATTTGGTTCTGACATTTGCACCTGCCGCCCCTACTTAGTTCACGGCATTGAGGTGGCGTTGGCTGCGGCCCAATCCGGTGGGGCGGGGGTGGTTATCTACGCCCGTAAGGAAGGTCGGGCACTGGGGGAAGTGACTAAGTTTCTCGTGTACAATGCCCGGAAGCGACAGGAGGGGGGCGATCGCGCCGACACCTATTTCACCCGGACTGAATGTGTGGCCGGGGTCCAGGATATGCGCTTTCAGGAGTTAATGCCGGATGTGATGCACTGGCTGGGGATCACCCGTATCGATCAATTTGTTTCCATGAGCAATCTTAAATACGATGCCATCGTCAAATCCGGCATTGAAATCCGGGAACGCATCACCATTCCCGAAGACCTGATTCCCGCCGATGCCCAGGTGGAAATCAAAGCTAAAAAGGCAGCAGGATACTACACGGAAGGGGATGTGCCCGATTCTGAGGTGTTAGCCCAAACCATTGGCCGCACCTACGAAGACGAGGGCCAATAGTTGGTCGATCATGGGTCGATCTGGGTTGATCTGGCTCATGGGAGAGGGCGATCGCCAACCACTCCGCTAGCCATTAAACCCCATCCCCATGGTCGGCCAGGGGAGGGGAAGTCTCCCTAGCGCTGCAATGGGGATGGGGTCAAAGTGTCTTTAATCAAAAATGAAATGTTATTCTTCTCTGACTTTTGGGGTGGGTTTAGCCGTATCCGCCGCACCCACTTGGTAGGCGATCGCATAGGGATTATCCATTCGTGTTGAAGCCTTGCGAACTTCCAACCCGACCACATGCCCATCTTCGTCATAGTCCAACACTAGGCCGGGGGAAATCTGCGTCGTTTCTTCAACAGGTTCATTCCGTAACGAAATTTGGAGAATGTCTTTATCCGGGTCGTAAATGATTTTCATGCGATGATGCTATCTGCAATTGATAGATTACCAGTCAGCACTGCTTTAGCGAAAATGGTCGATTGCAGGTCGCAATTGACCACCACACTGCTGGAGCACCCGACGACCATCTGCCGCCTTAGCCCCAGTCCAATGCATCAGTAATGCTAACTTTACCTGATTATCGCTTTCTTGCAGTAACTGAACAGCGGTTTCCCGGTCTACATCGGTTAGGTCTTGGAGCATCCTGAGGGCGCGATCGCGCAACTTCGTATTAGTCACGGCCACATCCACCATGCGGTTGCCATAAACCTTGCCCAGTTTCACCATGGTCCCCGTCGAGAGAATATTCAAGGCCAATTTCGTCACGGTTCCCGCTTTGAGTCGGGTTGATCCCGCCAGGATTTCTGGCCCAACTAGGAGGCGAATGTCAATGTCCACATCAATTAAAACTTGTTCCGCTGGGACGCAGGTGATAAAAATAGTGGTGGCTTGCCGTTCCTGGGCGGCTTTTAACGCCCCATGAACGTAAGGGGTCGTGCCGCCAGCGGTGATGCCTACGACCACATCAGCGGCGGATATTTCGTGATGGGCGATCGCCGCTGCCCCATCCTCGGCCCGATCTTCCAGGCCCTCAGAACTTCGTACCAGCGCCTCGGCCCCTCCCGCTAAAATGCCCTGCACCATTTCCGGTGGGGTACAAAAGGTGGGGGGACATTCCGCCGCATCCAGCACCCCTAGGCGACCACTGGTTCCGGCCCCGATGTAGAACAACCGCCCGCCTTTGGAGAGGGCATTGGCAATCCAATCCACCGCTTGGGCTAGGGGACGACGGGCATGGGCGATCGCCTCAATCACATTTTGGTCTTCCCGATTGAACAGATCAACCAATTCCAAGGCCGTTAATTGATCCAAGTTGTGACTATTGGGATTAACTTGCTCCGTTAGCAAGTGACCCCGTTCTAACAGAGGGGCAACGGCTGGAGTGGATTCGTAAGTGTCCATAACAGATATCGCGATGTAGGTAGAGCAAAAGGATAAAATTCAATAGCAGCGCCAATGTTAATGAATGATACCGCTAATAAAGCAAGTTTGATTCCATCGCCATTGTTGTTTCCCAATCTGGACTCGTGCTGTGAACCCTAGCCCTGCGGCAGATTAGTTAAATGGCCATACATCGCCAGCCAGCTAAAAATCTGATCAAGCTGCTCAATAGTGACAAACCCATATTGCCAAAGGATGATGGGAAGTTGGGTATCGTGGTCACGGTGGCGCAAGGCGATGGCGATCGCCCTCGTTGAAATACCCAGTTCACGTTGTAAAAAGCGAATGAATCCAGCTTGAATTGAGTGATGCATCGCTTAGTAGCCTCCCGTCCGTTTAATTTCACGGCTCTAGACTAAAGGCTTTTAGTGTCTAGGATGTGTCAACCAGATGTCGATCCTAATCGGTGTTTGGCACCATACCAGCCCGATCCCCTTGCCCCAAATTTTTACGTAGTAAAATAATTATTTCTGGTCTTTCCCATCGAAGTGTTAGTGACAATGAACAATCTTCTCCAAGCCCTAACCTGTGATTATCAAAACTTTCCCAAAAATCAGACGTTTTCCCTCTATGCCCAAGACGTTTACTTTAAAGATCCGATGACTGAGTTTCGGGGTCGGGAGCGGTACCAAACGATGATTGGCTTTATCGAGCAGTGGTTCACCCAACCGACGCTAGATCTACACAACATTCAGATGGAGGGCGATCGCCAAATCCGCACGGACTGGACTCTGATCTGGACCACACCGCTACCCTGGCAACCCCGCATTCGTATCAGCGGCTGGAGCGAACTGCAACTAAACGATGGTGGGTTAATTATCTCCCACATTGACTACTGGCACTGCTCACGGCTTGATGTTCTGAAGCAGCACTTTCCGGCCCTATTCTCAATGGGTCAATCCTGAGGGAAAAATCCTAGAAGGAGGGTTCTAAGGGCTAACCGGGGTTTTAAATTCAGGCTTGGGGTTAAAGGTTTCCCCCGGCTGATTTACGGTACCGTTGGACGTTGGATTTTCGTCTTCCACAAGATATACCGACTGGACTTGATCCCCATTGTTCGGCAGGGCAACAAATCGGCCCTCGTCAATCAGATAGGTCACGACTTCCCCTTGGATACTATTCCCATCTTGCAAGATAAAAACGTCACCGTTGAGAACGATGCGGCGTTCGCGGCTATAGTACTGCGCCTGGACCGCTGTTGCCTGCATATTCCGAGCGGGGTAAAAAATTTGCACATTGCCCCGTGCGGTAATTACACCTGTGACCGCATTGGCTTCTTGAACATCGGCTAACAGGGTCATGGGTTGACCGGGGACAATTATGTCTTCGGCGGTGGCTTGACGGGATAAAACAGAGGTTAGTGCTGTCACCATCGCCACCCCTCCGAGGACGCTACCGAGGAGAAGGGATAGCCGACGCTGAGGACGGGTCGTGCAAGGCTCAGGTTTAGGTAAAAGCTGGTTCCAGCGCTTTAGACAATTCATGGATTTAGAACTATGGCGAAGTTGGGCTAGGATTCTGGGTACTACTATACGCTGATATGAATTGAGTAACCGGACGGTTGGGCCAGTTTACGATTTGCGGCTGCGTGAGCAGGGGTCAAGCTAAGCTCTCAGCTTCTTAAGGATAGCAATTTCGGCTCGTTTTCTCTACTTTACTTCCGCAGGAGGGGAGTGGTTGGTTGATAGATCTGGCCATATGGCAGGGGGCTAGGGTTGGGTGATGCGGTTCAGGGTGGGCGATCGCCATTCATCCTGTGATCCTTCTGCAATAACCTTAACCGCCTCTGGTCCGGCGTGCTGCAATTCCTGTAATAAGGCTTGAGTGTCTGCCACAAAAGGCGTGATGGCGATCGCCCCATAGTCAGGGTGATAGGGCTGCAAGCGGCGAATCCCTTCCCCCAACAACGTGACGCATCCGTGCCAATTATGATTGCCTAAGTGGTACAGCCCCACCGCAATTTGCAAAATACCCTGATAAAAGGTGCGATCGGGTTCCATCGCTTCCATCCAAATGGCTTCCAGGGTATCGTGGCACGCATAAAATTCTCCCTGGTTAAACTGTTCAACCCCTAGCCAAAATTCAGCCGGGATTGCCGGGTTGTCATCGGTGGTCATGGCCTCCCCTCCCTAATAGTTGTGGTCCATCTCATCCCAGCATAGGCCGTTTGGGCGAGCCTAACCCATGGGGCTGTCGTTATAAAAATAGTCCAGCTACGGTTCCCGTTGGAGCTGTGTGGCTAAATCCTGGAGCGGGTCAATCATCAAGGTTGCTGCTGCCGCAGGGGTTGCAAGGGGAGTGGAAGCAGGGGTGGCGGTCATTGATGGTTTAGAGGCACTAGGCCCGTGCTCGGCAGCTTCAACAACAGTTTGGGGCCACGTTAGCGTGCGACTGCCTTCTGGTAAAGAAACGGGTGCTGGAATGGTCGCGGTTAGCCAAATCACAGGTAAGTTATGGGGGAGTTTATGGGTACCTGTTTCATGGGGGCGGATTTGGGCTAGGGTGGTGAGAACATCCTGGCGGGGATAAATAACCCCAGACGCGGCTGTCCATAGACCCACGTTAAGGCCGTTGCGATCGCCATAGTCAAACAACGTAGCCGCCGCCACCACCGCCTGTTCAAAATAATCCGGTACCCAGGGAGCATCTGGATCGAGGGCAATGATCACCGCTTCCCCCCCCGTTAAAATTTCCAACTCCCTGACCCGCAGTTCCCCATAACGGGCGCTCGTGCGCCAATGGACTAGGCGAATGGGATCACCCCAACGGTAGGGACGTAAAGCCCTAGTAAATCCTTCATGAGCCTGGTTCGACCGAGCATATTGCTCCACATAGACATGGGGCATATCGCCAATTTCATCCAAAATCGGACAGCGACTAAGCCGTAATACTTGGGGATAGACCACCGCCTGGGCTGGGACGGTCTGACTGCGACGACACCAAAAGAGTCCGAGGGGAGCAGCGGTACGGAACTGCACCTGATTCCACTGATACACGCCACGCTGACTCGTTTGATGGGTATAAACCCAGTGATGGGACCGTCCTGGCAAAATCGTTTCAACCACTGTGGTCTGGGGAGAGTCTAATATATAGGGCAGTATATCTGTTATCTGGAGTAAGTCCTTGACGCGCTTGCCCTGATTCAGGATGGTCAATTCCACCACCAGCGCTTCCCCCGCATAAATGGGGAGGATGGATTGGCGTTTGACCTTGATCTGACGCAGGGATCGCTCTGGTAGAACCGCACCGATCGCCAAAATAGCTAAAATGGTGCCACTCATGACATATAGCCAGCCCGCCATCGTATTACTTGCTGCCGCAAAAAAGAATACCGCTAACCCTAGTAGCAACCCGCCACTGTAGGCCGGAGCCACCCAACGAGTTTCTAACCAGTTCATTAATTGCTTCATCACAGTCTTGCCACAGGGTTGTTTTAAATAGTCAGCAGGTTTTAGCACCCAGACCCCGTTATAGGGGGTTGTTCCCTTTAGGTTGGATGCCCCATCCCGATTTCAACATGCCCATTTGAATCGAGAATCCGATCAACCGAAGCAAGCAGGAATGGGCGAGGGACGTTATAATTTCGTGGGAGCAGGAATCGTTAACTTGCTGCTGCTGGTAAGCCTGTGACCGAAAAAACATTGATGTGTTGCCCGTGCGGCATTGCTACCAGGGTGGCATTATCGCTAATCCGGCACCGTCAACTGTTGGTAAGTTGACTATACATTGTCCAGTTAAGAATATTATTACCAATGAGTGATCCGCTAGTTCGTGCTTTTTTCATCGGTCGTGCTGTCGCTGAAACACTCAGTGAACAGGTGGAATCTGTTGTTACTAATACCCTCAGCGAGATTGGCAAATTTGATGCTGAGCAACGGGAAAATATGCGCCAATTTGCCAATGAGGTGATGGAACGGGCCAATCGGGAGGAAGAGGTTGCCATGCGCGATCGCCCAGCCTCTTCTAATAATAACCATGAGGGTGGTGGCGCTGCCTCCCCCGTAGCCATCTCCGTGGCCAGTGATTTGCAAGCGACAATTGACGGCATTCGTGCCGAAATCGCCCATCTGCGGGCAGAGCTACAGCAATATCGCAATTCCCAGTCTTAATTGAATTTGCTTAAACCGCTTAGCCTCTAGATGAGAAGATTGTCGGCAATAGTAGGGCCGCAGTATCAAATCAATGCTTCTGTATTGAACTTCTATATTGCACGGGGCCAGTTGCTGCATCGGTTGCATCATTAGGCTCCAGCCATGATAATAGAATGTAGTAGCATTGGCATATTATTGCCAATTGTGTAAAGTTTTTTGAATTACCCTTTAAGTTGAGATTATTTGGTGTCTGTGCTGTCGAGTCAGGATATAAGCGATCGTCATACATCTGGTTCACAGGCTCCAGCCACGGATTCTGCGAACCCTGCTGCTGTCGGGGTGTTCCCCCTTGGACACCAATCTGGGGCTGCGCGGCCCCAGCGTTCTATTGTTATTCAACCGACCAGAGAATATGATTGGAGTCGGGAGAATTACTCGGCTCAGAAACGGTTTATTCAAATTTGGTCATTTGTATTGTGGCTCATGGTAGAGCAATGGCTCTATAAGAGGGCTTGGAGTTACTCTGGGGGAATGACCGATGCGGCTACCGCTAAGCGGCGACGGCGTTTAGCGGTTTCAATCCGAGAGACATTTTTGAACCTAGGGCCAACCTTTATTAAGTTGGGTCAGCTTTTCTCCACCCGTGCTGATTTATTTCCCATTGAGTACGTTGAAGAATTAACCAAGTTGCAGGATCGGGTACCAGCCTTCAACTACGATCAGGTTCAGATGATTATTCGCCAAGATTTTGGCCGACCATTGTCAGAATTATTTTCTACTTTTGACCCGGTACCCTTAGCGGCTGCCAGTTTGGGACAAGTGCATCATGCTCAACTTTATTCCGGTGAAGAAGTTGTGGTTAAGGTGCAGCGCCCCGGATTGAAGCGGCTGTTTGAAATTGATCTGGGGATTCTCAAGGGCATTGCCCACTATTTTCAACGCCACCCCAAGTGGGGCAAGGGCCGGGATTGGTTAGGTATATACGACGAGTGTCGGCGCATCCTTTGGGAAGAAATTGATTATCTCAACGAAGGACGAAATGCAGACACCTTCCGACGCAACTTCCGGAGTGTGAAATGGGTAAATGTGCCCAGGGTCTACTGGCGCTATGCTTCGCCGCGAGTGTTGACCATGGAATACATGCCTGGGATCAAAATCAATCATTATGAAGCGTTGGAAGCGGCGGGATTAAACCGAACCAGTCTGGCCCAAATGGGGGCAGAAGCCTATCTCCAACAGCTATTACGGCATGGATTCTTTCACGCTGATCCCCATCCTGGGAATTTGGCGGTCAGCCCTGAGGGTGCCCTGATCTTTTACGATTTTGGCATGATGGGTCGGGTTCAATCGGGTACCCGTGAAAAATTAATGGGAGTCTTTTTTGGGATTGCTCAGAAAGATTCTGAGCGAGTTGTGAATTCCCTGATTGATTTAGGGGCACTGGCTCCCGTAGATGATATGGGGCCTGTACGCCGATCCGTCCAATATATGTTGGATCACTTTATGGACAAGCCCTTTGAGAATCAGTCTGTAAATGAGATCAGTGACGATTTGTATGAGATTGCCTATGATCAGCCCTTCCGGTTTCCTGCAACGTTCACCTTTGTGATGCGTGCCTTTTCAACCTTGGAAGGCGTTGGTAAGGGGCTTGACCCCGCGTTTAACTTTATGGAAGTCGCGAAACCTTTTGCAATGCAGCTTATGTCAGACGGAAATTCCTCCCAATCTAGTATTACCAATGATTTGCTAAATGAGCTTGGCCGACAGGCTGCTCAGGTCAGTACCTCGGCGTTAGGGTTGCCCCAGCGTCTAGAAGGCACCATTGAAAAGTTGGACCGAGGAGATGTGCGGATTCGGGTGCGGGCTACTGAAACTGACCGGGCCTTGCGTCGGTTAAGTAGTATTAACATGGGGACCAACTACGCTATTTTGGTTGCAACATTTGTCATTTCTTCGACAATGTTGCTCACTAGTGGTTATGCTTGGCTAGCGGCAGCGATCGCTGGTTTAACCTTACTCCCTGGCGTTGCCCTGCTCCGACTACTGGTACGCCTTAATCGATCCGATCGAATGTTTTGACCATGAAACGCCTTTTTACGGGTCTAACTGATCCGGGACTTGTACGCACAGCCAATCAAGATGCCTATTATACCGATCAATCCGGTCGATTTTTTATCGTTGCCGATGGTATGGGTG
Organism: Leptolyngbyaceae cyanobacterium; assembly: GCA_035284985.1. GTDB lineage: Bacteria > Cyanobacteriota > Cyanobacteriia > CAKZMO01 > CAKZMO01 > JAAHGY01. The sequence continues at coordinate 9,236 of JAYKIC010000462.1, read as the reverse complement.
GCCATGCTGGGGGGCAAGAAGCTAGCCGTATTGCCACGGAAGTGATTCAGCAATGCCTGCTTGAGAATTGGGATTCTTCCTGCTCCTCGAAAGACCTGTTAACTAATGCAGTGCTGAACGCTAATCGCGCCATCATTGATGATCAAGCACACCATCCGGAACGGGCTGATATGGGGACAACGGTTCTGGTGGTGGTATTCCGTGATGAGCAACCCATGTGTGCCCATATTGGGGATTCTCGCCTCTATCGTCTCCGAGGCTCCCGGTTAGATCAAATTACCGAAGATCATACTTGGGTGGCACGGGCGATGAAGTTGGGGGATCTATCGCCCACTCAAGCGCGGGTTCATCCTTGGCGGCATGTTCTCTCGAAATGTTTGGGGCGTGAAGATTTGAAGCAGGTGGATATCCAGTCCTTTGACTGGCAACCTAACGATCGCTTGCTTTTATGTAGCGATGGTCTCACGGAAGAGTTGTCCGATCATCTCATTAGTAACCACATGAAAAGTATTCGTTCCTGTGATAAGGCGGCCAATGCATTGGTGGATGCGGCTAAGGAGAGTGGGGGGCGGGACAATATTACAGTGATTGTGGTAGCAACTGAGACTTGATTCCGATCCAGATTTGATCGGGTTGGAGCAACTGGGATAGCCGCTCGGCTGATCCTGTTGGGGGGGACATCCCCACAGTGGATAGTAGGGTTTTCCGATCTTGTCAAGATTCTGGACTTATCAGGTAGACGAACGGCGGTGATTAGGGGTGAGGATTTAAACCAATCGAGGAACTCAGTCGTTATATTAAGTGGAGAATGATTTAGCACTCTCCCCAACCGAGTGCTAATTTTAGTGCTAGAGTCTACTATTGGAAAGCTAAAGACTGGAAAGTCAGACTAAAGAGATATGGCAAAGCTCGTTGTATTTGACGAAGAAGCTCGGCAAGCTCTGGAACGGGGCGTTAACTCCATTGCCGATGCAGTACGGATCACCCTTGGTCCGAAGGGACGAAATGTTGTCCTAGAGAAAAAATTTGGGGCACCGGATATCGTCAATGACGGTATTACGATCGCCAAAGAAATTGAACTGGCCGATCCCCTAGAAAATACCGGGGCACAACTCATCCGGGAAGTGGCTTCTAAAACGAAGGACTTAGCGGGGGACGGAACGACGACCGCTACCGTGTTGGCCCAAGCCCTGATTAAAGAAGGGTTGAAGAATGTGGCGGCGGGGGCTAACCCGGTTAGTTTGCGGCGTGGCATTGAGAAAACGGTCAGTCAGTTAGTGAAAGAGATTGCGGCTTTGGCCAAACCTGTTGAGGGGAATGCGATCGCCCAAGTCGCCACCGTTTCCTCTGGCAATGATGAGGCAGTGGGGCAGATGATTGCCGAAGCCATGGATAAGGTGAGCAAGGATGGAGTTATCACCGTTGAAGAATCTAAATCCCTCGCCACAGAGTTAGAAGTGGTTGAAGGGATGCAGTTTGATCGGGGATATATTTCACCCTATTTTGTCACCGATCAAGAGCGGATGGTGTGTGAAATGGAAAATGCACTGATTCTGCTAGCGGATAAAAAAATTAGCAGCATTCAAGATTTGGTGCCGATTTTAGAGAAGTTAGCCCGTGAGGGTAAGCCCCTGTTGATTATCGCAGAGGACATTGAAGGGGAAGCCTTAGCGACGCTGGTGGTTAACCGGATGCGGGGGGTTCTCAATGTAGTTGCGGTGAAAGCCCCTGGATTTGGGGAACGACGCAAGGCAATGTTACAGGACATTGCGGTGCTGACCGGGGGGCAGTTGATCGCAGAAGAGATTGGCCTGAACCTGGAAACGGCAACCCTGGATATGCTAGGCACTGCCCGTAAGGTGACAATTACTAAGGATATGACCGTGATTGTGTCTGAGTCCGGCAACCGATCTGATATTGAAAAGCGGGTGGCCCAAATTCGGCAGCAGCTTGCGGAAACGGATTCCCAATATGATTCTGAAAAGTTGCAGGAGCGTCTGGCTAAATTGGCAGGTGGTGTTGCCGTGATTAAGGTAGGTGCTGCCACCGAAACTGAGCTAAAGGATCGGAAGCTTCGGATTGAAGATGCGTTGAACGCGACCCGTGCCGCCGTTGAAGAGGGAATTGTGCCCGGTGGTGGAACGACCCTCATCCGTTTAGTGGCAAAAGCGGAGGATATTAAGGCTAGTTTGAGTGACGAAGAGAAGATTGGAGCCGATATTGTGCTACGGGCCATTGAAGCTCCTTTGCGCCAAATTGCTGATAATGCCGGAGTTGAGGGCGCGGTTGTGGTCGAAAAAGTCCGCAGCTTGGAAGGGTCGATGGGCTACAATGCCCTGACGGGTAATTATGAAGACATGATTGCCTCTGGTATTGTGGACCCAGCCAAAGTGGTGCGATCGGCATTGCAAGATGCGGCTTCGGTTGCTGGCATGGTGTTAACCACGGAAGCATTGGTGGTTGAGAAGCCTGAGCCGCCCTCAGCCGCTCCTGCGCCTGATATGGGTGGCATGGGTGGCATGGGCGGTATGGGTGGCATGGGCGGTATGGGCGGTATGGGTATGCCTGGAATGGGCATGATGTAATGCCGCTGAGGGTTGAGTTTCCTTAATTCCCCCCGTTAAAAACTGCCTATGCAAGCCAGAGGGAGCGCCATCTTAGATGGCGCTCCCTCTGGCTTTGCGGTTATGTTGGCATCTAGAATGGCCCGAAGTACAAAGGGCCAATCAAGCGTCCTTGTTTTGCGTTTTTGCTGCCTAGCTACCCATCCAAACCATGACTTGGATGTCTCTCTGGTACATGTTTAGCTGTTCACACTAAGGCTAATGAGACTACAATTGAAGTGAAGTTGTTCCCGTACAATGTAGACATTTAAATTGTTTCGTAAATTGTTTCGTCACAATTTGCCCGTCAGTAGTACATCTGGTCATTAAGCATTTATGGAACCTATTCCTCTGCCATCTCACATTCATTATGAATTGCTACTGCAACTATTAGAGCAGCAAACGTTGTTTTCCATGGGGCAAAGTCCTGAGAATCGCCGCCAAGTGCAAGATCTGATTAGCACCTTGCGTAAGGCGTTAACCCAGCAAAAACGGTTAGAGGAAACCTGCCAGCGTCAACAAATGCCGATTGAATATCGTTGGTCCTTGAACGATATCACGATGCAACCGCCTGCTGGCCTTGTACCTCCCCACAAGCCTAAGTCCGCTTAAGTGTACCTAATAGCCATCTTCTGAAACGATTGACTGCAAGGGATCAATAACTCTGGTGCATCCCGCTATGCCAATCTCATAAGTAGCGATTTTACGGCGTAATCATGCCTAGCGTGGGTTCGGCATTACAGCAATCCATAATCGTTGTGTTGCACGCAAAAACACGGTATAACAAACGCAATATTAATATTTGTTTTACCAAATTCAGGATGGGATGGGGAGTTATGAGTAGATTTGATATGTCGTTGTCAAGCTGGGGCGGTGAATCCTTAGGTTCAAAGGTGTTCCGTTGGGCTGGAACCGTAGGACTTTGTGCCGCTTTGGCTGTGGGCTGCACGGCTCCTCCCGTGTCTACAGAAGATCCTGAGTCCTCCACTACGACGGAAGCGGAGAGTGAAGGGAAAAGTACTCGCGTTACGATGGGTACGACCCAGAAGGTGCGGACGCTGGACCCCGCCGACTCTTACGAGGTGTTTCCGGGGATTCTGCTCTACAACTTGGGCGATCGCCTCTACACCTACAAGCCCGGTACGACAGAATTAATTCCCCAACTAGCGACCGAAATGCCCACCGTGAGTGAGGATGGACTGACTTACACCATTCCTTTGCGGGAAGGGGTCAAGTTCCACGATGGCAGCGACTTTAACGCTGAAGTCATGGTTCATTCCCTTAAACGATTTATGGAAAATGGGGGCCGTCCCTCCTTCTTGATGTCGGATCAAATCGCGTCGGTGGAAGCCACCGGGGATTACGAACTTACCATCACCCTGAAATCTCCCTTTGCGGCCTTCACCGCCCTGTTGACCTTCTGGGGCATCACTCCGGTTCCCCCCGATGCCTATCCCATTGCGGAAGGGGAATTTATTCCTGATACTTTTATTGGTACTGGGCCGTATAAATTGGTGGAATTGACCCCTGATACCATTCGTTTCGAGGTGTTTGAAGATTACTGGGGCGAGGCTCCAGCCAACGACGGGTACGATATTCAGCTTTTCGCCAGTGCGGCTAACCTTTATAACACCTTCAAAACAGGTGGGTTGGATATTGCGTACCAGACTCTTGATCCTGAGCAGATTCGCGACTTGGAAGCTACGGCGGATGCCAATTCCTGGCGGGTGATTGAGGCGGGAACCACGGTGACGAACTATATGATGCTTAACACCAAGCAGCCTCCCCTCAATGATGTGAATGTGCGACGGGCGATCGCCGCGATGATTGACCGCACCTTACTGAATGAGCGGGTCTTTCAAGGTCAAGCCGAGCCATTATACAGTTTGATTCCCACCAGCTTTGATATCTATCAGCCCGTCTTCAAAGATCTCTATGGGGATGGGGATGCGGAAAAAGCGAAGGGTTTCTTAGCGGAAGCTGGGTTTAATGAAAGCAATCCTTTGGTGTTGGAAATTTGGTATCCCTCGTCTTCCACGGAGCGCAATCTGGTGGCTACGACCCTGGAAGCCTCTATCGAAAAAATGATGGAGGGGATTGTGGATGTTGAAGTGAAGGATGTAGAATCTGCCACCGCTTGGCCCAATATCGATAAAGGGGTTTATCCCACTTTCTTGCTGAACTGGTATCCTGATTTTTTTGATGCGGATACCTTTATCCAGCCTTTTATGGAATGTTTGGACGGTACGGTGGATGCGGGTTGTAATACCTCGGCCAACTCGGCATTTTACTTTAATCCCATGGTGAATGACTTGATTAGCAAGCAGCGCCAGGAGACGGACCCCAAAGCACGAGATGCCTACTTTGGTGAACTTCAGCAAGTTTTAGGGGATGAGGTGCCCTACATTCCTTTGTGGCAAAATAAGGATTACATTTTTGCCCAGGATGGGGTGGAGAATGTCAGCATTGAACCAACGCAGCAGTTCCTGTTGTGGCAAGTGAGTAAGTAGGGTGAGGGCTATGGGCAAGGGGCGATCGCCCCTTGTCTAGGAGTTCCAAACCCAAGAATTAAGCAAAGTTACATGGCTTTCTTATCGGTTTCTCATGTTGAGTCATGGTTCTGGGAGACACTGAAGGGTAGGTCATCCATTTCAGCGGATAGCTTACCCATAGCAATTAGGACGTTGTTGAACCAATGATGAATTTTAGAGGATGGCTGGGGTTGGCGATCGCCTCTAGCCTCAGCTTTGGTATGGCGGCTTGCTCCAACTCGACCCCTGTCGTCACTCCGAGCGGGGATGCCACTGTTGCTGCCCCAACGGAATCAACTCCTCCGAATGCCACCGCTCCGAATGTACCCTCCGCAAATGAGGCATCTGCGAATACCGCATCAGCTAATGTCCCATCCACCCCCATTCGCTTTAACGTGGAAGATGGGGCGGCGATTGAGGGAACTGATCCCGTGGCCTATTTCACTCAAGGGGCCGCCGTTCAAGGTAATCAGGAATTTGCCTATGAGTGGAATGGTGCGGTCTGGCATTTTGCGAGTGCTGAAAACCGTGATTTATTTATCGCTAGCCCAGAGCAGTATGCTCCCCAATATGGCGGGTATTGTGCCTGGGCCGTGAGCCAAGGGTATGTCGCGCCGATTGATCCAGATGCCTGGAAAATTGTGGATGGTAAGTTATATCTCAATTTCGATCGGAGAGTTCAAGCCCGATGGGAACGGGATATTCCCCAACACATTGCCCAAGCCAACGAAAATTGGCCCGATGTTTTGAATCAATAATGGTGGGTGGGCGATCGCCATTTTCCAAGTCTGTCCTACCTTAAAGAGCGGTCTATTTTCGTTAAGATATGTGAGGCAGAGATCGGTAACACCGTGATCTGCCCCAGCTCAATTTTTAACGAAGGTTTTGAGGACGGATAGACCATGTACTATACCTACTATGGTGCAAATAGTTGGCTGCTGGAATTAGCCGACTGTCGGATTTTGGTGGACCCTTGGCTAGTGGATTCCCTCGTATTCTTCAATCTACCCTGGCTTTTTAAGGGCGATCGCCCCCGCCCTATCGATCCTCTGCCTGACAACATTGACTTGATTTTGCTCTCCCAGGGATTGGACGATCACGCCCATCGCCCCACCCTGCAAACCCTCGATCGAACGATTCCCGTCATTGCCTCCCCCTCTGCGGCTAAGGTCGTACAGGAACTGGGCTATACCACCATTACAACCCTTTCCCCAGGAGACGTTCACGGGTTTGGCGAACGGCTTCAGATTCAAGCCTTATCCGGCGCTCCCATTGGTCTTCAGACAGAGAACGGTTATCGGCTGACGGACACCCGCCAACCTTTCTCCGTATACTATGAACCCCATGGCTATCCCCCTGATTCCCTCAATACCATGGAACCCGTGGATGTGGTGATTAGTCCAGTGGTGAATTTGGAGCTGCCGTTGTCGCTTCCCATCATTCAAGGCAGCGACAGCGCCCTCACCTTGGCCCAACGCTTGAAACCATCGCTCTTTTTGCCCACTGCTTTGGGTGGTGATGTGGTTTACAGTGGTGTTCTGGATCAGTTAATTGAGACGGTGGGGGGAGTTGAAGAGTTTCAACGACGCTTATCTGCGTGCGAACTTTCAACTCAGTGCTTGGTCCCCAGTCCCTATGAGCGTTATAACACCGTTGTTGCTGTCTAACCCAATTTTATTCGGTAAATCGTAGGCGGTGACGGTGGTTCATCACTGATTCCACAATGCCTAGGGAGACAAAGTTGGTGAGAAGCGCCGATCGCCCATAGCTGATCCAGGGCAGCGGAATGCCTGTAATGGGTGCAAGACCGATGGTCATGCCAATGTTGACAAAAACTTGGAAAACGAGCATACACAATACGCCAATGGCTAGAAGGGAACCAAAGTTGTCTTTGGCATTCTGAGCGATGATCACTAGGCGTAGGCAGATGAGCCAAAATAGAAGGAGAACGACGATCGCCCCCACAAATCCCAACTCCTCGCCGATGGCTGAAAAAATAAAGTCCGTGTGTTGCTCTGGAATAAAATCTAATTGGGTTTGGGTACCGTGGTGCAGACCCCGGCCCCACAGTTGCCCTGCACCGATGGCAATCCGGGATTGAATGAGGTGATAGCCGCCACCCAGGGGATCTTTATCCGGGTCTAAAAATAGGATGAGGCGATCCTTTTGATAATCCTTGAGGATGCCCCAAAATATCTTGCCCAGCCCCCCGGAAATCAGATTGAGCACCACCATGGCAAAGGTGCCCAGCCAGCGCCAGGGCAAACACCACCAGGCGATCGCCCCCAAGCCTACAACCCAAACTAACCACACTGGCACCGACAAGCTAAACAAAATCGCTGATACCAGTGGGGCCACTAATAAAATCAGCCAACCGGGATGGGCATTAGCCCAATAGAGCATCCCGATGGTAATCACCCCAAAAACTAAGGATGTTCCCAGATCCGGTTGTAAGAAAATCAAGGCCCAAGGCACCATCGTAATCCCTAGAACTTTAAACATTAACCCCAGGCTCATATTCGGGTTGCGATGCAACACCCCTGCCAGTGTAATGATTAACCCCAGCTTGGCAAATTCAGATGGCTGAATGTGAAACCCCCCAATGGAAATCCATCGCTGTGCGCCCAGGGCGGTGGTGCCCATAACCATCACTGCCACTAAGGACACATTGGTCAAGCCGTAGATAATCCAGCTCCATCGCAATAAATTTTCGTAGCGCCAGCGGGCAATGAGCATCAGGGGCACCAAGCATAATCCGCCTAATAGCCAATGCTGTAATGAATAGAATGAGACTCCATGTTTGAGTTCGGTGCTACGGATGACAATGCCGCCCAAGATAGTCAGACTGAAGACCAACCCAATCAGAAACCAATCAACCTCTTGCCAGGGCTGGAATGTGGCTTTCCACCGTGCTCGACTCGATGCTTGCTGAACCATCATGCTCCACATTTCTTAGTCAGTATGTCCAATGCCTATAATCGTCTATAACTAGGCCAGACGACAATCCGTAGGGCCGCAATGGGCTGACGATTATGGCTAATCGCCCCATGGGCTAGGTCGGTGTTTTTTCCTAGATTCAGTGGGTGGGGCGATCGCTATTCTGGATAATAGACAGCCTGTCTCGCTGTCAGTTTGGGGCAAGGGGTGGTGTTTTCCGCACCCTGTTCTTTCAGCCCTGGGCTAGACTAGGGTTTAAGAGGCTTCATGCCAATGAATCAGATCAAGCTGGAGGCTCTTGATTGGCGGTATAGCGATAGCCACACTGGTGAGGACGGTTTGGTGAGGACGGGTAGTGTCTGGCCAAAAACCTCTCTCCTAATTAAAGTGTCTAAGGCTATAGAAGAAAATATGATTCTAGAATTCAGCTTGCAAAGGAGGCTAAGAGGAATGGCAGGTTTGGGCGATGTTGTGCAAAAGGCGTTTTATCTAGGGGTGGGGATTGCTTCGTTCGCGGGGGAGAAAGCGGGGGAAAATTTGGCGAAGTTGCGATCGCAAGCCCAGAAGCTAGCCGATGAGATGGTTGAGCGGGGTGAGTTGACTACTGAAGAAGCGAAAAAAATGGTCGATGATATGGTGAAGCGAGCGCAGAGTCCGGGAGGGGCGATTGTCGATGTTGAGGCCACTGAGGCCACTGAGACTCCCCGTAACATTGAAATTACTGATGATGAGCAGTCTGCTGCGGGCGACTCTAGGGCAGCAGCCTTAAGAAAGCAAGTTGCAGATTTGGAAGAACAACTGCGTCAGCTTAAACAACAGTAGGGATACTCACTGGTTGGCCCTTTTGAAGTCGTCTCTACTTTACTCAAAAACGAACCCCAGAGGAATTCCCTGGGGTTCGTTTTTGTACGCATACCGCATCAAAGTGGGCATGACCGCACTTTAGTGTGAGTGATGGGTGTGGCTATGGGTATGACCATGATCGTGACTATGACTATGCCCGTGATCATGACTATGCCCATGATCATGACTGTGGTGTGCAGCGGCTTGGGCTTGGGCGATCGCCAAACTGGGGTTAACGGACAAAGCCGTTTCCGCTACTAAATCTCCTACCTGCTTACTAGCCCACTTAGCAGCCATGGAGAGGAAAACAGGATGGTCGTTA
>JAYKIC010000461.1:0-4669 GCA_035284985.1 Leptolyngbyaceae cyanobacterium | reverse complement strand
TTGACGATTTGCCTGTCCGGATAGGGCATCCTGAATGAAGTGGATCTAGATAGACCGGATTAGTTATTGGGTTGTCCAATTCGATCAAATTGGGTCTAATTGGGTAAAACGCTCAGTGATTGGGGTTCTACCTCGGACCTAGTCTGTGCTGGTTTATTCCACTGTCTTCTTCTATTGATAAACCCCCTATTGACCAACCTAACTTAACTTCCTTGTTGAAGAGCTATGGCCGATCCACCATCTTCACCCGTCAATCCGTTTATCGTTCTCTGTTTGCTCATTGTTTTGGGGGCTGGAGGGTTTGCGGTATGGAAAGAAGTATCTCCTGACTCTTTCCAAGCCGATTCTGCCCAACCAGAGGAAGAGTCGCCCCCAGTGACTCCTGCCGTTGATCCTTTAACGGAGGGGGTGGCCTCAACTGAGCCTGAACCATCGCCACCCCCCGCACCTGAATCCTTGCCGCCGTCCCAACCTGAAGCGACTGCGCCCCAGGCGGACCCGTTTCCCAATGCGATCGCCCGTGCGGAACAAGCCCAGAACTTGAGTCAATCGGCCCAATCCCAGGATGACTGGCGACTGGTGTTGAACCGTAGGCGGCAGGCGATCGCCCTGATGGAAACGGTGCCATCCTCTAGTCCTAATTATGGCCAAGTGGCGGCTAAGCTGGCGGACTATCGCCGCAACCAAGCCTATGCCGAAAGTAAAGTGACCCAAGCCTTGCCCGACAATACCGTGACCGGACAGGTGGTGGTAGGGGGCGAACCGGAGGCGGAGGAACCAACCACCACCGATGGTTCTGAGCCAGGTGAAGGCACGACTGCGACCTCAGACGAACCATCCAGTGGAGACGACACGGGTGCGACAGCCAGTGAGGGGGGGGATACCAACAACGCCAACGCCGCTGGGCGGCGAGTGTTTAGTGCGCCAATTGTCCGCCGTTCTGGAGGAACGCCTGTCATTCAAGTATTGTTCAATGATCGATATACCGTGGAAATGATTGTGGACACCGGGGCCAGCGGTACGGTAATCACCCAGAGAGTGGCCCAGACGTTGGGGGTTCAGCCTACGGGTCGCACCAATGTTTCAACCGCCAGTGCCCAAAATGTTAGCTTTTTGCTGGGGCAGGTGGAGTCGATCAAGGTAGATGGGGTGGGGTTGGAGAATGTGGTAGTGGCGATCGCTGGACCGGGATTGGACACCGGACTACTCGGTCATGATTTCTTTGGCCGTTATGATGTCACCGTGCGGTCGGATGTGGTGGAATTTCACGAACGATAAAGATTCTGGGATTGCATAGCGTGTTACATTCTAAACGGTTATCGCGATCCGAATGGGCGATACTCCTTTAGGAGTGGCGTTGCGCCATCCCACTAGTTTCAGTTAGCTCAGGCCATCGTCATGTGATCGTATGCTCATCTAATCTTATCTAGATATTGTTATGCCCTTTCCTCGTTCAAGCGGAATTTTACTACACCCGACTTCTTTCCCTGGACCCTTTGGTGTTGGTGATGTTGGCAGTGCTGCCTACCGATTTATCGATTTTTTACAGCGGAGCAAGCAAACCATTTGGCAGGTGTTACCGTTGGGACCAACGGGACACGGCAATTCCCCCTATATGTGTTATTCCTCCATGGCAGGAAACCATATTTTAATTAGCCTGGAAATGCTAGTGGAACAAGGGTTATTGGCCCAGGCTGATATCGAGCGCGATCGCCCCGATTTCCCCACCCATTGTGCTGATTACGATCGAGCGATTCCCTACAAACTAAACTTGCTCACCCAAGCGGCCCAGAATTTTGCCGCCAACGCTACAGCGGCCCAAAAATCTGCCTTTGATGCCTTTTGTCGCGATCGCCAAGACTGGTTGGATGATTACGCCCTATTCATGGCGCTGAAGCAAGCCAATGGCGGTAAACCTTGGACCCAGTGGGATCAATCCTTGGTTAAGCGGAAGCCAGAAGCCTTAGACTATTGGCGACAGCAACTTGGCGATACGATTTTTCAACACCAGTTCTGGCAATTTGAATTTTTTAACCAATGGTCCGCCCTAAAAAAATATGCCAACGAGCGGGACGTGATCATTTTTGGCGACATGCCCATCTATGTGGCCCACGATAGTGCTGACGTATGGGAAGCTCCCGACATTTTCCAACTGAATCCGGAAACCGGAGAACCCGCATGGATGGCGGGTGTTCCCCCCGATTACTTTAGTGAAACGGGACAGTTGTGGGGCAATCCCATTTATAACTGGGAAAAAATTCAGCAGGACGATTTTAAGTGGTGGGTGCGCCGCTTCAAGGGGTTATTAGACTACGTAGATATCCTGCGAATTGACCATTTTCGTGGCTTTGAAGCCTTTTGGCAAATTCCCTACGGCGAGGAAACGGCCATTAACGGCCATTGGGTAGGAGCGCCCGGTCATCAACTGTTTGAAAAGATTGGGACGGAATTGGGTAAGCTGCCGATTGTGGCAGAGGATTTGGGCATCATCACCCCGGAAGTGGAGCATTTGCGCGATCGCTTTGAGTTCCCTGGCATGAAAATTCTCCATTTCGCCTTTGGGGGCGACGATGGCAACCCCTACCTGCCCCACAACCATGTGGAAAATTGTATTGTTTACACCGGAACCCACGACAACGACACCAGTATTGGTTGGTTCCATCAACTGCCGGATTGGGAGCGGGATAAGTTGATGGGCTATATCGGCGGCATTGACCAGGACAGCATTCATTGGAAGATGGTTCATTTGGCCTTTAGTTCCGTCGCCAACCAGGTGATTGTGCCCCTTCAGGATTTGTTTGGCTTGGGGAGCGATTGTCGGATGAATACCCCCGGTAAGCCCAGTGGTAACTGGACTTGGCGCTATGAGGAGTCCCAGTTGACCCCGGAGGTGGGCGATCGCCTAGCTAACCTCACCAGTCAACATAATCGGGAATGTTCCCCTGTAACCCTATAGCGTTCTGGTGGGGGGGGTGCAGATTGCCCTCCCCCTAGCCGTGGGCTTAGATAGCCGCAACTTTAAGGCCATTTACGCCATTTAACGCCATGAAACTTCAAGCTAGAACGGCTTGTAGGGCTGCAATCCCCGCCATCCCCACTTCCACATCTTGATCCCCAGTGCCAGAGCCAACCCCGATCGCCCCCACCACCTGACCGTCAATTACAATGGGCAAGCCCCCCTTTAAGTTGGTTAATGCGCCCCCCGTTGCCAGGGCTAACTTGGTTTCCACATCGGCAGGAACTCCCCCCGTATTGACGCGACTCGATGCCGCTGTGATCGCCTTTTGGGTGGCCGATAGTTGACTGAGTACCTTGGCCCCATCCATGCGGATGAAGGCCAGTAAATTGCCGCCCGTATCCACCACCGCGATACATTGGGGTACCTGCATCGCCTCGGCTTTGGCGATCGCCCCTTCCAGCACAATCATCGCCGCTGCATGGGTCAATTCCTGGGTTTGCCGTAAATACTGTGCCATATTTTTCCTCTTTTAGTTGGACTTTGGACTGTCATCGGACTGTCATCGGACTGTCATCGGACTGCGCTACACCGATTCCACTGCAACGATCGCGGCCACCAAGTTACTTCCCGGTGCCCCTTGGTGTTCATTCCCCGCCGAAGCCAGAATCATCGGGTCGCCCACCACCGACGCAACCACCGCATTCGCCACCGCCTTGGCGACAATGCCAGCATAACCAGCCAGAAAATCACTGTGAATGGTGTGGCGGCGATCGCGCACCGCTGACACCGCATCAGCCCCGCAATTGACAAACAGTTGGGCCACCCGCTGCTGTTGGGCTGGGGTTAGGGGCGTGGTAGCATCCAACCCGGCGGTGGACAGGGCCGCATACACCCCCGTCGTATCCAACTGGTCCGTCATCACGCCATGCCCCACCCGATAGCGACTCACCGAGCGGCGGCTATTGCCCATCACCAGAATACGACAGGCCGATTGCTCCCCGCCCGCCGACACCGACCCCCGATTGGTGTATAGGGTGCGATCGCGATTAATCACCCCGTCATTTAATTGGTCTGCGGAAACTTCCCCCAGCGCCAGGGCAATGCCCAGGGCACTAGCCCCTTTCGCCAACGAACTGGCTTGGCCCAAGTTGGTGCTAACCACGTTTTTTCCCCGTTGCGCCGCATCGGCCAATCGAGCCGGAGTCATGGCGGGACACTTAACCTCGACACAGTGGATGTCCGCCAAGTCCGTGATGCCAGCATCAGCCACCGCCGCCTTAACCGCTGCCGCCACTAGCTCGATTTGGGTGAGGGTGCCATATTCTTCCGGTAGCAAAACGCGGGTATTGGCAGCCCCGATGATCAAGCGTTTATCGGCCCTGTTTGGATCGGGAGTTTGCCCAGAAGCCGCCTCAACCATCCGCCGGGTAAACACCGTGTAGTGGGGACTCATTAACCCCCCGCACAACCCGATCATCATCATAGGAATGCGATCGAACACGGCTTGGGGGGTAAGGTTGAGATAGTCCGCCAGTAGCAATTGCAAACACAACGAGGTGTAGCCTCTGGCATAGCCCGTGCCCTCGGTTTGGGCAATAATCCCGATAATATCAGCGGCCTCAATTTGCTGGGTTTCCAGTAGGGTCTGCAATCCACTCACATCTTCGGGTGCAGCCATCGGCAACCGAAAGACCCCCACATCAAACCATT
>JAYKIC010000460.1:0-12038 GCA_035284985.1 Leptolyngbyaceae cyanobacterium | reverse complement strand
GCTTTCTCGGTCTGAACCCTAAGCTGGTACTACTATCGCCAATATCTTAGAAAAAAGAAATAAGGAAATGTTCTGTTTTTTCAGGTCTTTTTTCAGTTTTTTCTCTAAGAAGGACCAAAAGAGGTTTCAGAAACAGGCCATGATTTTCAGGTAATAGCCTGTTCCTCAACGGTGATTTGTGCTAAGTAAAGGGATCATTACGTTAAAAAAAATGCTACTTTCCGCACATTTCTAGCCCCTATGGCTATTGTAAGGAGGATAGGGCAACGCTAGCGCAATATAGCTCAGGGTCAATGCTCAGTACTAATGCTTAGTACTAATATTTAGTACTAATGCTCAGGCCACCTGTCCCGATTGAGCGGTTTGACTACTTTGTCCCTTCACTGAAGTGTATGTGGTGATTCAGCCCCTATGCTATTTTCAATTGAAAACCTACCTTACTGGATTTTTCTAGGTGCAGGGACGTTGTTATTTGGTCTCGTCATCCTATCTGGGGGCGGCGATGATGATGTGGATGCCGACATCGACACCGATATCGACACTGACATGGACCTAGACGTGGATGCGAATATGGACCTGGATGTGGATGGGGACATCGATGCCGACATTGACACCGATATTGATGCGCCTAGTGGTGCGCCTAGTGGTGGACATCCAGGTTTCTCTAAAGCCAATCTTGACTCAGGGGATGGGGATGTTGCCGACAGTGGGTTGACCCCCCTCGACATTTTGGGATGGTTAGGGGTTGGCAAGGCTCCAATTATTTTGTTGCTGGCCTTAGATCTCTGTTTGTGGGGATTATTGGGGTGGATGGCCACCGTTTTAATCGGTGAGCTGTTGCGTTTTATCCCGTTTTTCCTATTACGAATCCCGATTTTATTGGGATCGATGGTGGTGGCACTTTTGATCGGTGGTCAAATAGCCCGTCCCATTGGTAAGGTATTTGCCTCGTTTGGTGAAAGTGCCAGTGCCGATCGCTTAGTCGGATGTGTGGGCAAGGTGAGTTCTGCCCGTTTACATAATATTGCCACGGGAAAGATTGCCCAGGTGGATGTGATAGACCCGGCTAAAAATCTGGTGACGGTGAATGCAGTGCTCCCCATTTGGGCCAAGGTTCAGCCCAAAATCGGTGACACGGTATTAGTCATCGAACGATCAGATAAAGTGTATCTCTATTTCGTAGTGGCAAAGGATAGTGAAGATGAGGAGCAGTGGTTTTCTGTGATTTCCCCCGCTAAATCGTCCCGCTAAATTATTATTGTATTCAACGAGTAGCCTTATGTTATTTTGGTTAACTTTCATCCAATCTCTACCTTCTCTCTCTTCAATTAATGCGGTAAAACCGTCATTGTCCCAGTCCGCGAATAAGTCGGAAAATAACTTACAGGAATCTGTTGAAGGGGCGATCGCCCCCAAATCCATCTCAGAATTCTCTGCTATCAATCTATCAACAACCCAAGCCTCTGTGGGTCAAATTCCTGTTGGCCAAATTTCCGGCGGTCTGATTGTCTTCCCTGCCATAATTGTGGTGATCATTGTCCTCCTGATCATGAGTGTTTGGGCCTATACTCGCGTGTATGTGATCACACCTAATAATGAAGCGTTTGTGCGGACTGGTGGGGTATTTGCCAAGCAGAAAAAAGTGATTCTTTATGGTGGATGTGTTGTCCTGCCTGGATTCCATGAACTCACACGGGTGCCACTGCGGGAAATTTCCATTGATGTGGAGCGGACGGGTAATTTAGCGGTACGCACCCAGGATTATCTCCGGGCCGATATGCGGGTAACATTTTATGTCTGTATTAATGGGGTTGAACAGGATGTGTTGACGGCAGCCGCTAGACTGTCCCAGAACGGCAAAATAACGGCAGTTGATATTAAGGATGCCCTGGAAAAACGGGCTGATGATGCCATTCGAGCCGCAGCGAAAACTAAGAATCTGGCTGAAATTGATTCGGATAAATTAGGCTTTGCCCAGGAAGTATTGAACCTGGTGCAGCAAGATTTGGGCAAGGTGGGGTTAACCCTCAATAATATTGCCATTTCTGAGGTTCAAGAAAGTAATACCTATGATGAAAATAACTTTTTTGATGCCCAAGGGGTACGGCTGCGAACGGAAACGATTCAACGATCCATCCAACAAAAGCGTGAGGTTGAACTAACGACTCGGGTGGCGATTGAACAAAAAGAATTGGATGCGGAAAAGCGATCGCTCCAAATTTCCCAAGAAAAAGAAGGTGCGCGCTTGGGGCAACAGCTAGAAGTGGAAGCGATGAAAGCCCAACGAGAACGGGAAATTCAAGAGGCTAAAGCACGGGAATCCTCCACGGCACAACAAACTCAAATTTTGCAAGAAAAAGCGGTGGAAGAGGCAGAAATTCAACGAAAACTTTCCATCCAACAGAGTCAAATTGAAGCGCAAATTGAGATTGAAGAACAGAATAAAAAGCTACGGGTGGCCCAAACATTACAACAGCAGGAATCCGAGTTAGCAGAAATTACCCGCAAAAAGAATATCGATGCTCAGACCTTTGAAGCTCAAATTGAAGTAGAAGAGCAAAATAAAAAGTTCAAGGTGGCCCAGGCATTGCAACAGCAGGATGCAGAACTAGCGGAAATTAACCGCAAGAAAACGGTTGATTCCCAGTCCCTGGAAGCACAGGTACAGGTGGCGGAGTCGGAACGGTTGGCCCGGATTGCCCAGGAGGATGTGGCGATCGCCATTGCCCAAAAACGCCAGGAAAGTTTCATGGCCGAAGCCGCCCGTGCCCAGGCTGAGGCTAGGGTGCAAACGGCAACCGATGTGGAGGTGGCGGAACGATCGAAACAGTTGGCGGTGATTGTGGCTGAACAAAAAGCCCAAGAGCAACGAATTTCTGACCAAAACGTGGTGGAAATTGACGTATTCCGGCGGCGACGACAGGCGGAAATTGCCAAGGATGCCGCAGAATTGGAAGCGGAAGCCATTCGGACGTTGGCGGCGGCGGAAAAGGATAAGGCATTGGCAGAAGCCGATGGTATTCGGGCTAAGTTAGAAGCGAAGAATATCATCAGTAGCGCTAATTTGACCGCCGATGTACTGCAAACCATCTGGCCAGATTTGGCGGAACGGTTGCCGGAAGTGTTGCGATCGCTCGCGCCCCAACCTGGGGTTTTGGGGGATGCACGAGTCTATTCCTTCCCCGGTGCCAATGGTAACGGCAGCAGCGCTGACGATATCAATAAGTTACTCTTATCCACCAGCGGCTTGGCGTTAATCAACTCATTGCTGGAAGATGGCAAGTTGGGCAAAGTGGTCGGCAAAGTGGGGCAACTGCTGCAAAATAAGGAACCTGATACCTCCGTGGTTCCCCCTGAGGAGAAGCCAGAAAGCTAATGGAATTACCGTATGGGTTTTCCTCTTTCCTGGCATCTGCTGGGGAAACCCAACGGCGACTCGATTCCATCTCGGCAGCAGCGCTAGGGGGGATGTCCTGTGCCCTGTCCCTGGTAGAATACCTCCTAACCTAAATGGGCGATTCTGTTATGATCGCAGGGGTGGATCAAAATACTCTCGTTGTCATTTGGGAAAACTGGCTATGGACTCACCCGTACTGAACGCCCCCTTTGATGCTGTGGCGTTGGCAGCGGCAGATACTGCCACCTTAAAATCCAATTTGCTGAAACAGGTGGAGCATCGGGACGGGGACGCGATGGCGAAAAAAGTGCGGTTTGCTAAGGAAACCTTGATGCCGCTGTTTGCCGAACTCACCAAACGCAACCCGATCCCCGATTTGCATCAGCAGATTCCATTATTAAAAGGGGTTTGGCTGACGGTTTGGTCTACGATTCCGTTCCAAGACATCCTACCGGGGCGGGTGCTGCATGAGTCTTACCAAATTTTTAATGACAGCGGCTACTACGCCAATTTAGCCCGTTATAAGCCAGGGCGAAAAGCACCATTGCTTAAATGGATTTCTCGCTGGTTGCTTAGTTATGATTTGATGATTACGCAAAGTTATGCGGTGCAGGAACAGCCTGACGCTGATGTTGAGGGAAATTTAGATCTTCGGACCACTCAGGATCAGTTTTGGGATATTCGCAACCTTTATATTCGGCAATCGTTGCGAATTGGTTCTCTTTCCTTCAGTCCAGACATGGCCCAACGCTGGTTTGACCAAACCCTCACAGCCTATCTCCAAAACGGTCAATCCCAGCAAATTCCGTCTACCAATCCCAAAGATAAGACGCGGATTAACGCGAAGCAATATCAACAAATTTCCAAGGCCAGACCCTTGCTGGATAATCTGTATATTGACCAGGATTTTCGCCTGGTGAAAACCCAGCGGGAGAAATCTCAGCGACCCTCCTATACCGTTGCGGTGCGCCTAACTTGAAGTGTTTGGCGTGAGTCGAATTGAGGGGATGGGCGATCGCCCTCCGCATTAGATGAACCTTAGCCCTTCGTTGTACCTAGAGAAATACCCCTAGCGGATTAGCAACCCCCGCTGTAATTTGCGGAGCAATGATTACAGTGTAGAGTGGAAAACGCAGAACGTTAGGAGTTTGATAACCGCTATCCCGTCTAGATTAATTCATCAGATCCTTGAATCGGCGGTGTGAGTCTGTCGTGCCCTGTCATAATTAAAGACTGGAGTACTGAGCGAAAATAAACCTGTTAATGAAGCACCAAAACGAGACCCGCGATGCCCCTTATCCCTACATTGACCTTGGTTGTGGCCATAACCATAACGGCGGGGAGATGCCGGAGTGTACCAGGTATAGGACCATTTTCTCACCGGGCAATCAGCAAAATCCGCAGAGTCGATATATCCTGTATTTTACTTCCCTATAGCCTGGACCGTTCTACCGTTTCGGTGAACATTTGACCCTAATTAGGGCACGATGTCACTGTGGAGACCTTGGTTCTTCTCGATCGCTAATGCTTTCAGATATCATGCACGAATTTTCTAATCTTGTTGACTTGTTACGCCACCGTGTGCAATCCAACCCCGATAAAACCGCATTTACCTTTCTACGCGATGGAGAAGTAGAATCTGAGGTTCTATCCTACAAAGAATTGGACCGTCGGGCGCAGGCGATCGCCACCCAACTTCAGGCCATGGGCGCTTCGGGACAGCGGGCATTGCTGTTGTATGCCCCGGATTTATCATTTATCACCGCATTTCTCGGCTGTTTGTATGCGGGGGTGCTGGCGGTGCCCGCCTATCCACCCCGGCCTAACCAAACGATTCATCGGCTACGGGCAATGATGACTGATGCGGGGGCAACGATCGCCCTCACCACTGAGCCACTTCTAAGCAGTTTTGGCAAAATTTTAGCCGCTAACCCCGATTTTGCCCAACTTCAGTGGTTGACGACGGATGGTTCAACTGGGGATCAGGCCGCAGATTGGCATCATGGCAATTCCCGTAGCGGATTCCTCCCGATCACCTCAGATACCCTAGCCTTTTTGCAATATACCTCTGGGTCCACCGGATTACCCAAGGGGGTCATGGTCAGTCACGGCAACCTGCTCCACAATGCCCGTGCCATCCATGAACGCTTTGGCGATACGGCCCAAACCATTGGGGTGTCGTGGTTGCCACCCTACCATGACATGGGGTTGATCGGGGGTATTTTGCAACCGATCTATCTCAATATTCCCAGTGTGTTGATGGCTCCGGTGAGTTTCTTGCAGCGTCCGCTTCGATGGCTCCAGGCTATTTCCCAGTATCGGGGGACCACCAGCGGTGGCCCTAATTTTGCCTATGACCTCTGTGTGCGGCAGATTACGCCGGAACAGCGGGATGGCTTGGATCTGAGTAGTTGGACCTTGGCCTTTTCCGGCGCGGAACCCGTGCGGGCGGAAACCCTTCGCCAGTTTACCGAGTATTTTGCCCCCTGTGGCTTTCGGCCAGAGGCATTCTATCCCTGTTACGGCATGGCGGAGGCGACCTTGTTTATCACCGGGGGCGATCGCACCCAACCCCCCGCCACCCTCACCCTAAATAGTACGGATTTAGAACAGAATAGGGGGATTCCAGTTGCTGAAAGCGCCAACGGTAAACCCTCTCACTCCTCTCCCCTCTCGGAGCATGGGATGGGGGGCGATCGCCGTCAACTGGTTAGCTGCGGCATTTCTGCGGCTAATCAACAGGTGAGAGTGGTCAATCCCACCACCCTGATGCCCTGTACCGATGGGGAAGTGGGGGAAATTTGGGCTGCGGGGGCTAATATTGCTCAGGGGTATTGGAATCGGCCCCAGCAATCCCAGGAAACCTTTCAGGCTCGCATGGCTCCCACGGGCGAGGGACCATTCCTCCGCACAGGGGACTTAGGTTTTCTTCGGAATGGCGAGTTATTTGTCACGGGACGATTAAAAGACTTGATCGTGATTCGAGGCTTAAATCATTACCCCCAGGATATTGAAGCGACGGTGGGGGATGCCCATGAGCAGTTGCGATCGGGTCAAGGGGCCGCCTTCTCCGTCGATGTGGACAATGAAGAGCGATTGGTGATTGTGCAAGAAGTGGAACGCACCGCCCTGCGCCGCCTCCGCACCGATGAAATTGTCACCGCGATTAAACAGGCGATCGCCCAAACCCATACCCTGCAAGTGTATGCCATTCTTCTGCTGAAAACAGGCAGCATTCCCAAAACCTCCAGCGGCAAAATTCAACGTCACGCTTGCAAACAAGGCTTCCAAGCCCAAACCCTCACCGTCGTCGGTCAATGGACCGAAGCCGCCTTTGGAAAGAACGAAGAACGCAGTACGGACAATGCCCCCGTGCTTGTCCCCAATGCCCCCGTGCCTGTCCCCAATGCCCCCGTGCCTGTCCCCAATGCCCCCACTCCTAAACGCCGCCTGCGATTGCCCCAATCCAAGGCGATCGCCTCGATCCAGTCCTGGCTGGTGAACCAAGTGGCACGAATGCTCAAGGTTACGCCGGACATGATTGATATCCATGAACCCTTGGCTCGATACGGATTGGATTCCATTGCCGCTGTGCGGTTATCCGGGGCACTAGAGGACTGGTTGGGACGATCCCTATCCCCCACCCTGGCCTACGATTATCCTTCCATTGCCGCCCTCTCGAAGTATCTCAGTAGTGAATCCCCGGACTCCAGCGCGGCGATCGCTCCCACTCCAACGGCCAGTAAGCGTCGGCTTACAGATGTGGACATTGCCATTGTGGGCATGGGCTGTCGATTGCCGGGGGCTAATAATCCGGCGGAATTTTGGCAATTATTGTCCCATGGGCGGGATGGCATTGTTCAGCTAGGGGAGGGCGATCGCTGGGCTGGGTCTCCCACCGCTAAATTGGGGGGATTTCTCCATACCCCTGTGGATGAATTTGACTCGCAGTTTTTCGGCATTTCTCCCCGTGAAGCGAGCCGCATGGACCCCCAACAGCGGTTGCTGTTAGAGGTGAGTTGGGAAGCCTTGGAACAGGGCGGCATTGCCCCCACTCGTTTAGCCGGAACCGCCACTGGCGTATTTGTGGGCATCAGTAGCAATGACTATGCCCAACTACAGGCACGCCAGTTGAATGCGGACCCCTATTCCGGCACGGGCAACGCCCACAGCATTGCCGCTAACCGTCTGTCCTATGTGCTGGATTTGCGGGGACCGTCCCTGACGGTGGATACGGCTTGTTCCTCCTCGTTAGTAGCCCTCCATACCGCTTGTCAATCCTTGCGCCATGGGGATTGTGATCGGGCGATCGCCGCTGGAGTCAACCTCATGCTAGCCCCGGATTTGAGTCTCACCTTTACCGATGCCGGAATGTTAGCGGCGGATGGTCGCTGTAAAACCTTTGATGCCGATGCCGATGGCTATGGTCGGGGTGAAGGATGCGGAGTGGTCATCCTCAAGCGATTGCCCGATGCGGAACGGGATGGGGATACCATTCTGGCTGTGGTCAAAGGCTCGGCGGTGAATCAAGACGGGCGCAGTAATGGGTTGACTGCACCCAATGGTCTGGCCCAACAGGGGGTGATTCAAACAGCACTGGAACGGGCCGGAGTGGCCCCAGCGGACATTAGCTATGTGGAAGCCCATGGGACGGGAACGGTCTTGGGTGATCCGATTGAACTGAATGCCCTGAGTGCGGTGCTGACTCCGGGGCGGAACCTCAATCAGCGCTGCTGGGTGGGGTCGGTGAAAACCAATATCGGGCACCTGGAAGCGGCGGCGGGGATGGCCAGTTTGGTAAAGGTCATCTTGGCCCTGCACCACCAAGAGATTCCCCCCCATCTCCATGTGAATCGACTAAATCCCCATGTGGATTGGGGGCGATCGCCCCTAACCGTGCCCACCCAAGCCCAACCTTGGCCCCAATCCCCTGCTAATCCCCGCCTAGCTGGAATTAGCTCCTTTGGCTTTGGTGGCACCAACGCCCACGCCATTATCAGCGAATATGTTGCCGCTCCGGCTGATCCGGCTGATCCTCTGCCCGTTCGTCCTGTTCCCAGCCATCATCTACTGACGCTTTCCGCCAAAACCCCTGAAGCGCTCACCGATTTGGTTTATGCCTACAATGAGTTCCTGAAAACCCATCCCGATGTAGACCTCGCCAGTGTTTGTGCCACGGCTTATCGGGGGCGATCGCACTTTTCCCAGCGGTTAGCGATTATTACCGACAGCACCTCGGATTTGCAGCGGCAGCTAGAAGCCCAATTAGCCGATGAGCCATCCCTGACCCGCATTAGGCAAAACCAAATCCCAGCGGCTCCCCCCAAACTGGCCTTTTTGTTTACGGGCCAAGGATCGCAATATGTTGATATGGGTTACGACCTGTACCAGACTCAGCCTGTGTTTCGGCGGATTATTGACGAGTGCGATCGCATTTTACAAACTTATCTCAAATATCCCCTGCGTCATGTCCTCTATCCAGCGGAACGGCGCAAAGCGGGTTTGGATGTCCTCCCCGCCCACCTGATTCACCAAACGGTTTACACCCAGCCCGCCTTATTTGCGGTGGAATATGCCCTAGCAGAGTTATGGCAATCTTGGGGCATTGTGCCCGATGTGGTCATGGGGCACAGTGTCGGGGAATATGTCGCCGCTTGTGTGGCAGGGGTATTTAGTTTAGAAGATGGCCTTAAGTTGATTGCGGGGCGATCGCGCCTGATGCATAATCTCCCTTCCAATGGCACAATGGTGGCCATTTTGGCTTCAGAACAGCAGGTCATCGCCACAATTGAGCAACATACGCCAGTGGGAGCCACTCCGGTAGACATCGCCGCCATCAACGGTCCCAATAATGTGGTGATTTCCGGGGAAGCAGCAGCGATCGCCCCCCTCCTCGCCATCTTTGAAGCTAATGGAATTGCGACCAAGCCCTTGCAGGTGTCCCAAGCCTTCCACTCCGCCTTGATGACCCCCATGTTGGCGAATTTTGAGGCGATCGCCCACACCATCCGCTATCAGCCGCCCCAACTCCCCTTGGTGTCCAATTTGACCGGGCAGTTAATCGAGGCAGAGATGGGCACCTCGACATTCCTAGCCCCCGATCCACCTGCCATTCACACCCCGGATTACTGGGTCCGCCATATTCGCCAGCCTGTCCAGTTTGCCGCCAGCATGACCACCCTATTTGAAGCGGGGTATCATACCTTTTTGGAAGTGGGACCAAAGCCCATCCTCCTTGGTATGGGGCAGCGCTGCTTACCCACTCCTGGAACCACTGCTGACTATCGCTGGATGCGGAGTCTGCGCTCCAATCAAGCGGACTGGTCCGCCCTGCTCACGGCTGCGGCCCAGTTCTACGTTCAAGGTCATGACCTCAATTGGAGCGGCATTGTTGCAGGGCAGCCCATCCAGCGGCTGCATCATTTGCCCACCTATCCTTGGCAGCGGCAACGCTACTGGTTTACCTCCGGCTGGGATGCGGTGCCGTTTGCGGCGTTGTCCAGTTCCCAAGCTAATGCTTCCCAGTGGTTCTACCGCTTGGCTTGGCAGGAACAATCCCTTGTCCCTGTGCCCCTGGCTGAATCCCAGCCAGGACACTGGTTAGTAGCCTATCCTGCCCCTATGATTCAGCATGGGGATACGGCTACAGTGGCACGGTTGCAGGGGGCGATCGCCCATCAACTTCAGCAGCGGCAACAAACCGTTCGGTCTGTGGCGATCGCGGTTGAAACCGTAGACCGCCTGACCGAAATCATTCAAGCTGAAATCATCCAATCAACCTCAGTGTTCAAAGGTATCATCTTTGTGGCTGATCCCGTAGCAGCCCCCACTGAATCCGTTTGCCAACCCGTGCTGCCTTTAGTTCAAGCCATGCTGAAAATCGGGCAAGCCCAGTCCCATTCTAATCGGGCGCTGTCGCCCAAATTATGGATTGTGACCCAAAATGCAGGGCTGGTTCCTTCTGCTGCCAGTGATTTTGCCCGTCATTCTCTCAGTCATTCCCACTCAAACCTCGCCCAGTCTACTCTCTGGGGCTTTGGTAAAGTCATGGCATTGGAACATACGGATTATTGGGGTGGGTTGATTGATCTGGATTGGCATGGAGAAAGCAGCACTATTGAGAGCAATACTGCGGCCATCATCAACGAATTTTTGCAAAGGGATGGGGAAACGGCGATCGCCTTGCGGGATGGGAAGCGCTACGTGTCGCGCCTAGTCCCTCAACCCGACTTGAATCAGCAAAGCGTGAACCCGATTCGTCCGGCATTCACCACCGATGCCACGGCCACCTATTTAATTACAGGGGGATTAGGAGCCTTGGGCTTAACGGTAGCGGAGTGGCTGGTGCAGGACTGTGGCATTTCCCATGTGACCTTGCTGGGACGGCGATCGCCCTCTTCCCAGGCCCAACAACGGATTACGGTTTTGGAAACCCGTGGTGCTACGGTCAACGTGGCCCAAGGGGATGTGACGAATGAGGGGGCGATCGCCACCCTCCTCCAAACGCTCAAAAACCAGGGACTCACCCTCAAAGGCATCTTCCACGCCGCCGGAATCTTGCAAGATGGCCTGATTCAGCATCAATCCTGGCAGCAGTTTGACACGGTGCTAGCGCCCAAAGTCCAGGGAGCATGGCATTTACATCGATTGACCCAAGAATATGATCTAGACTGTTTTGTCTTGTTTTCCTCCGTGGCCTCCCTCCTCGGTTCCCCCGGTCAGGCCAACTATGCCGCCGCCAATGCCTTTTTGGATGCCCTAGCTCACCAGCGTCGCCAGCAGGGTTTACCCGCTCTCAGCATCAATTGGGGACCGTGGGCCAGTGAGGGCATGGCCGCTGAGGGGAGCGATCGCCAAAGGCATGGCGGAGCCAAACGCCTCCAAAACCGTCTGATTCGCAGTGGCTTCGATTTAATTGAACCTAGGCAAGGAATCCGGCTGCTATCCACGCTGCTGGCCGCTACCTGTGACAGCAGTGACGCTAGTAACATCCCTGTTCCCGCCCAAGTGGGGGCGATCGCCGCTCGTTGGGCTGAAATTCGCAATCGACTTACTCCTGCCCAGGCTAAATTCCTAGCTCCAGTGCTGGAAACGGTAAGTGTGAATTCCGCACACCCTACCGAGTCAATTGTCGATGCGGATATGGCTTCATCGGCACAACCGGATCGGAAGAATTGGCTAGATGAGCTACAACGCTTGCAGGAGGGCGATCGTCTCACCTTCTTTATCACCTATCTCCAGCAGCAAATTGGTCAAGTATTGCAACTTAAACCCGCCCAGTTGTCTATTGAGCAAAACTTAATGGAATTGGGTATGGATTCCCTCATGGTAATGGAATCCATTAATCAATTGCGGCAGGATTTTGGCTTGATGCTCTATCCCAGGGAATTTTACGAGCATTCCAATATCGCTGCCCTGGCTCACTATCTCGCCCAGGAATTCACGCGAGTCTACACCGACGATGACAGCCATCCCAATGCAGATCAGCCCTCCTTGACCGCGCCGTTGGTCATCCCCACCTTACAAGGCTCCAGTGATCAAGTGACCCTCCATCAGGGTAAACGCTTGCCTCGTATTGTGTTTATCTTGTCGAGTCCCCGTTCCGGCTCCACCCTGCTGCGGGTGATGTTAGCGGGTCACT
>JAYKIC010000459.1:0-9079 GCA_035284985.1 Leptolyngbyaceae cyanobacterium | reverse complement strand
TTCAACTGCAATAGCTGCAACCCTTCTAGTAAATCACCCACATTCAAGGGAGTCTGGCCCGCTAATTCCAAGCGTCGCCGCACATAGCGTTCCCGTAGCCGACCATTAACATTCACCCGAATTTCTGACAATGAGCCTTCTAGCACCTGGATGATCACCACATTATCTTCCAAGGTCTGCTCTGGAATAAAGGCTCCAGAGGTGACATAATCCTTTTCGCTGTAAAGCTGGTCAATGGCCGAACGGGCTTGCAATAACTCCGCAAAAGTGACCTCTCGGCCCGTAAAGGGTGCGGTGGCCGCCGCTAACTCTTCTGGGCTGAAAACCGTACTACCGATGACTTCAAACCGTTCCACAAAAATCCTATCGGGAATATCCGCCGTGTCCGGTCCTCCGTCGGGAGAGTCCAATAACTCCTGGGCTGGAGGTAAGTCTGGGGTTGGCCCCGGTTCGCGGGGTGCCGTCTCTGGCAAGGGTTGATCGGAAGGCGGTTCATCCAAGGGTACGATGGGAATGGGGATAGGGTTGTTTGGCAAATTTGACGGTAGATCTGGCGGCAGATTATTGGGGATCGAGGGGGTGGTTTGTGCCAAGGCTAGGGGCGAATGGCTACCCAACAGGATTCCAAGGACACTGAGCAATAGGCTTAGGCGACAAGGTGATGGCATGGTACGCTGAATACGATGGACTCTCAAGTGGACTATCAACGCTGAATAAGGAATCGTGGTTGACGACACACCACTATATAATGCTTCTCAAGAATGAATAAATAATGCTTCTCAAGAATGAATGAATTTTTGTCCAGCGTCAAAATTTTTTTTACAAACTTGAGATGAAATACTTGACCTATGCAGTTTGTTCGCCTACAGAGAGGGGGGACAGGGGGTGAACCCCGGCCTGGGGGCTGATTCTAGGCTGCTGCTGATTAGGTTAATAGTGCCATCTGGGGCGATCGCTATCTGGGTGGCTTCTTGCACGGTGTCCACTGGCACGGTGTTCACCGGGGCCAGTGTTCTAGTGGACGAACTAGGTGCTGAATTAGCGTCCGGATGGGGCGTTGGGGACATTAATGTTTCTGGCTGAACCGCTGAATTAATAGGCTGTCTGGATATCCGCTGTCTGGATTGATGGGTTGGATCTCCTCCGGTGGATGGGGCTAGTTCTGGCAGCGGCCCTAGGTCTTCTAATAGGTGGTTCCAAGGGCGGTAGGCTAAGGGGGCAATAGGGACTCCCCCGCGTCCGGTCACAATAAATTGACTACCGCCGACATTCTCACATCCGGTTGTCACTTGTTGGCTTTCGTCAGTGGGTGTGGAGGGCAGTAGGACAGTTTCCGGGGTGGAATTGACCTGTGGGGTTTGAATCGTCACCGTGCCGCTCACTCCAAAGGTGGAACTAGCGGTGATATCGCTAGCTGGGGTGAGGAATTCCCGAAAGTCAATGCCAAATAAGCCTTGGGTGGTGATTTGGATATTGCCGCCGATGCCTTCAAAGGCGTTAGCGATGATATCGCTGTTGTTTTGGGCGATTAGGAATGGGCTGGTCAGTGCTATGTTGCCACCATTGCCGCCGCCACTGGCTTCCGTTCCAGCCTGGGCAGAAATGATACTTTGATTTTGGAGCAGGAGGCGATCGCCAACATTCAGGAAAATATTACCGCCTGTGCCCTGGGTACTACGGGCGCTAACCGAGCCATTATCCACAATCAGCGTACCAATGTTGGCGTGAATGATTCCGGCTTGAAACCCTTGTGGGTTAGGGATCATGGCATTTTCCCCCTCGGCCAAGGCGCTGACTGACAATTCCGCTCCATTGCGGATGGTCAGTAAAGGGGTGGTCAAGTTGATATCGCCACCATTGCCTGGGGCATTGTTGAGGTTGCCTGCGGACAGCCCGCTGTTGAACGTCTGATTGGATAACCGAATGCGGCCATCCATTAAAATTTGGTCTGAGGCGTGGATTCTTAAGTTCCCGGCGGGTCCGGTGCCTCCAGTGGCTACGATGAGTTGGGAACCATTTTGTAAGATCAATTCAGCGGTTTGCACCTCCATATCTCCGGCCCTGCCCAGACCCAGCGTGGAGGTGGTAATGATCGATTCATCTAGGGCAATGTGGCGATCGCTCCGAATCCTGATGTTGCCGCCGTTACTTTCGTTGAAGGCAAGGGTAGCGATCAGACTGCCCTCCGCCAATTCTAGATGATTGGTTTGGATGATAATCTCGCCCGCACGGCCTTGGTTCAGGGCAAGGGCGGCAATCCCTTGGGTTACATTATTGGCATCAATGCGGCCCGCTAGGGTTGGCAGGAGAACGGCAGACCCCTCTCCCATGATCTCTAGCTTCTCATTGGCCTGGATGGTAATATTGCCGCCACGCCCTGACTCCAACGTGGAAGCATTGATTAGGCCATGGTCCATCCGCAAAATGTCAGTGATCAGGGTGATGTCCCCGCCCCGATTATTTTCGTTGGTGGCAATAATGCTGCCACCATCCACCAGGTCAATGCGGTCGGCATTGATGGTGAGGGTACCCGCTGTCCCCTCTTGCTGCGCTCCAACGAAAATACGGCCATAACTCCCCAATTGTAGGTAGGGTGTTTTGAGGAAAATCTGCCCCGATTGGCCTGTGGGGATGAGCGTAACCCCGAAGAGTTTTTGAATATCGTCCGGCAATGCTACAACGTTTGAACTAATAAAGCTAGGGTTATCGGCCTGTGCCCCATCGATGACGATGCGTTCCGATGCTGAGACGGTAATATTACCCGCATCCCCAGTCGCCGTGCTGGATGAATCCACTAGATTGCCATCTCGAAGTTCTAAAACGCGGGTATTAATGACTACATCCCCAGCCCGTCCTTCTCCAAAGGTGGCGGCGGTGATCCCTGGAATGGTCAGGGATTCGCTCGTGCCCGATAGGGTGATCTGGTCGGCATCAATTCTAATATTGCCGCCAGTGCCCTGCCCTGCAATCGTTGAGGTACTAATGTTGCCGCCTACTAAGTTTAAGTGGGGTGTTTGCACCCGGATATTCCCTGCGTTGCCATTGTTGAACACGGTGATAGCACCAACGGCACTGTCGATTAAATCCCCTTCTTCCTGATTGGTGGCTCCCCCGATAATATCCACTTGTTCAGCGGCGTTGATATTGACGTTACCAGCCCTACCCAGTCCAAAGGTGGAGGCAATAATGGCGGCCCGATCTTTAATCCGTAAGTGGGGTGTTGCGATGTGAATGGAGCCTCCTTGGGCATGGCTCTCCAGATTTGCCATGGTCTGGATACTACTGCGGAAGCGATCATTGGGGGCCATACCCACAATGGTTAAGCGGGTATTGGCGTTAACGGTAACGTCTCCAGCAGGGATGGAACCGCTGTTTTGGCTGAGGATAATGGACCCATGCCTTAGCTGAATGCGATCGCCCCATACTGCCACGGTTCCGGCTGGCGCACCGCTGACATTGAGGAGCGATCGCTGGGATAGCCGAATATCGCCAAATGCTGTCCCATCGTCATAATTTAATCGCCAGACCGATGGGGTCTCTTGATGGAGACCTACCCGACCTTGACGCACGCTACCCAGTTCCACGCGACCGCCAGGTGCCGTAATACTGGCCCCATTGAGATTGATGTTGCCACCGATTAAGCCAATGGTTTGCCCTGGCGCGGTGATTAAACCTAACTGACTGCCGAAATCGAGAACGGGGGCGAAGTCATTGGGCTGGGTTAGGGCGTGCCCTGGTCCAGCTAGGGTAATGGCTCCTGGATTGGTGCCCATTTGTAAGCCAATGGGGGTGTGGATGGAGAGGAGGGGGGAGGCATGGGGAGCGGTGGCGCTGAACTCAAGGTTGTCGGCAAAGATGAGGCTATCGGCGGTGGTGGTGATGAAGGAACCGCCAATATTGAGTCGGGCATTGGGACCAAAAACAAAGCCACTGGGATTAATTAAAAATAAATCAGCGGTGCCAGTGGTTTGGATGAGGCCGTCAATGGTGGATTGTTGTCCCCCGGTAATGCGGCTGATGATGGTACTGATGTCGGTGCCATGATTGAATCGGGCTGAGCCATGGGTGGGAATCGAAAATTGGTCAAAACTGTGGAATAGATTGGTGCCAGCGCGATCGCCCCCCTCAATGTCAAAGTTGAGTTGATCGGATGATGTGACCGTAGTGGATAGGCTACCGTCGGGCACCACTTGGGCGATCGCCCCATGGAGTCCGAATGTTAAACCCATGGCACTCAGCACACATAAGCCGCAGGATGAACGGACTACAGTGATTGCCAATCGGGATGTTAATACTGCTGCTGTAGGAGGGAGGTGCATCTAATTGAGTAGAATCACCGCAACTGAACTCGGCCCAATTTCATTGTCATGTTTGCGTTCGAGACCGTCCAGTGGATCAATCTTAGCGGCAAGATCTGTATCCCTGACGGCAAGCTTGCATTAATCTGACTCTTGCCCCCCGCCCCCTAGGATGTCCCGGATACGGTAAATCGGTCGTCCTTGGGATTCGTGGTAAGTCCGCATGAGCATTTCCCCCAACACCCCAAAGCTAAACAGTTGCAATCCTGCTAACACTAATACTACAGCGAGGATCAGCAGGGGGCGATCGCCAATCTCTTGGTTAAAGCCTATTTTTAAGATCGTCAAATAAACCCCGATCACCGTTCCCAACCCGGCAAATAATAGACCAAACAGGCCAAATACATGCATGGGCCGAGTCAGGAAGGTTTTCATAAAAAAGATGGTGAACAAATCCATCAATACCCGAAAGGTTCGACCTAAGCCATACTTACTTTGGCCAAACTGGCGGGCATGGTGTCGCACAGGTAATTCCGTAATTCTAGCGCCTTCAATAAATGCCAGGGCGGGTAAGAAGCGATGGAGTTCCCCATATAAATTCATATCGGCAACCACTTCACTCCGATAGGCTTTGAGGGAGCAGCCATAGTCATGTAAATGAACCCCCGTGACCCTAGCAATCAGCCAATTGGCAATTTTGGAGGGTAAAAGCCGAGTGATCGCGTCGTCTTGGCGATCTTTGCGCCAGCCACTGACTAAATCGTAGCCCTCTTGCATTTTATCAATTAAAAGCGGAATATCTGCTGGATCATTTTGCAAATCACCATCCATGGTGACAATGATTTCACCCCGCGACTCTTTGAACCCGGCGGCCATGGCAGCGGTTTGACCGTAGTTTCGCCGTAAAATAATGGCCCGTAAATCGGTGCGCTCTAGGGCTTGTTGTTTGAGTAAGGCTGTGGTGCCATCACTAGAGCCATCATCCACACAAACGATTTCGTAGGGGCGATTAAGGGGTTGAACCCCGTTGGCGATCGCCTCCAGTAAGGCTAATAAACTTTCGACCTCGTTATAAATCGGTACCACCACCGATAGCTGGGGCGGCAATCCCACCGGGCTAGGCTGTGATGTTGAAGAATCAGAATCGATGGAGGTCTGCATGAACTCACTCACTAGTAATCTCGGACATCCGAGGGGATAAACGTTGCCTATTTTACAAGCGTGGGTTAAAAAAGTGAACTCTTCGGTTCGAGGATGAAATAAAATCTAAGTTTTTCGCCGATCAAACCAGGCAATGGGCTGGCAGAATAACTTGTCCTTGCCGTAGAATTTCCCACCCGTTACGTCCCCAGCGAATCACCGTTGAGGGCAACCTAGGGATCGAAGTGGGGGACGCTATGGAGGTAGTGCGTTGTGGTAGAGCTGAGGAGGCTAAATGGGTGGGAAAGGGAATCGTTAAGGTTGCGTATGGATCAAGGTGGCGGGAGGTATCTGAGGAATGGGTCTCCTTAGCGGATTGTAATAGCTCCATGATAGCCGGAGAATCGGCCCACTGGTCTTCCTCTAGCACCGCAGGTGATAAGGTGAGGACTTCAGGAAAATATTGGTTGATGGCCGGAATGGTTTCTAACGCAGGTTCGCCTGAGCGATTGACGCTGGTGGTGGCTAATGGGCCTGTTTGCTGAAGAATATAACGGGCGATCGCACAATTAGGGACTCGGATGCCGATGGAGGTGGGGTTGGTGGGATTGACCGCACGGGGGAGGCAATCACTGGCTGGTAACACCAAGGTCAGCCCACCGGGCCAATACCAAAAGGCTAGTTGTTGCCACTGGGGAAAGTTGGGATGGTTATGTTGGACATACCCCCACAGGTCGTCTGCTTGGGCGGCCATTAAAATCAGCGGCTTGGTTAAACTCCGCTGTTTAGCCATGTAAATCATGGCGGCTCTTTCAGGGCGAGAGGCTAGGGCCGGAATTGTATCAGTGGGAATACTGACTAAGTTATTTCCTGTACGAGCTGCCGCAATGAGTGCGTTTAGAGATACCTGGGTCATAGTTCAAAGATATACAAGCCGCCTAGCTGTCAACCTGACGCTGCCACTCAATAATACTCAATATAGGGGGATGAGACCGTTGATTGAGTATAAAAAAAGCGCGGCTGTATCAATAAATGGGTCAAGAGTGGGTTTACCCTTGGGGCGGTTGTCGGATCGCCGCCAGAATCAGGTAAGCAATGCCAATATTAATCATGACATCAGCAATATTAAAAATGGGGAAGTTAATGAAGCGAAAATCAAAAAAATCCACGACGGCCCCATTGGCAAATCGATCCAGGCCATTGCCCAAAGCCCCTCCTAAAATACACCCAAACCCAATTTGTTCTAGACGGGTCATTTTGGGGCCGAAAATGGCTAGTCCCATGAGTCCGAGGCTGACCAAGAGGGAGAGCCACCGTAGCCAGCCCCCATTTTCGCTAAAAAGACTAAAGGCTGCCCCGGTGTTTTCGACATAGGTCAGGTGAAAAATGCCATCCCATAGGGGCACACTGTCCCCAAGGGCCAATCCCTGAATCACCCAGTACTTCGTGATTTGATCGCTGACAATCGCGACCAGTGCCGCAAGCCAAAACAGGTGATTTCTAATTTTTGTTGC
The DNA here is from genome assembly GCA_035284985.1 of Leptolyngbyaceae cyanobacterium. GTDB lineage: Bacteria > Cyanobacteriota > Cyanobacteriia > CAKZMO01 > CAKZMO01 > JAAHGY01. The sequence continues at coordinate 2,127 of JAYKIC010000459.1, read as the reverse complement.
CATAATTGAATGAATGTCATTAGGGAAAAGCCACAACGTCCTGCCGATTTGCCACTCCCCTTGGGCTTGAACGGTCCAAACCTAAATGGGGGTTACGCATAGGGTCTTAGTAAAACATAATATTACGCAGAACAAAGGTAATCACGGTTACGGCGCAAACTAGGGCGAGTTGTCCGGGTAAGTCGGCGATGGAGTAGGTAAAAATGAGTTGGCCCAGTTCTCCCCAACCGGGGCGATCGCTATCGAGCCAGTGAATCACGGTCAAATAGCTAATGCCCGTTAGATGAATGGCGAATAACCCGTACAGACAGCTAACTGCCAAGGTTTCCAAGGTGCGATTGAAATGAAATGCCATCCAGCCACATAACCAGGCACCGGGTACAAATCCCAGTAAATAGCCAAAGGTGGGTTCGCCCAAATAACTCAGACCCCCACCATGGGCAAAAATCTGTAAGTAAGTCAGCCCTAACCCTAAGTAAGCAATTTGTGACATTGCCCCGGCATTTTTGCCGCCTAAACAACCAACCATTAACACCGCACCCACTTGGCAGGTGACACCGAGGGAGTGAAGTGGGACAGTCGGGCTGACCCAGAAACTGAGGGGGACTCCTGTAATAAATGCCTCAAGGAATGTTCCCCCGATTGTTAAAACTAGGCCGATAAATGCCCACAATACTTCAATTGGAGAAAACACAATTAGCGGCACCTCCGGGGCATCCTACTCTAAAGTATGGTATCACTGGGTTGTAACTAAAAAATTGACGTTCTAATCTCAAGTGATTCACTAATCCCTCATCTCTGAGGGAAAGGTTGCTATTCACTGATTGTTGTTACTGCTTTAAACTGGCCTTAGCATGGCCTCAGTGACTTTTAAGTGCCCGTTCAATATCCCGTTTGGCATCCTTCCGTTTGAGATCTTCCCGTTTATCATGGAGTTTCTTACCTCGGGCCAACGCGATTGTTACTTTGACCCAGCCATTTTTCAGGTACATTTTCAGCGGCACAATGGTCAAGCCTTTTTGTTCGACCTGACCAATTAACTTATTAATTTCCTGTTTGTGGAGCAACAGTTTGCGGGCGCGGCGTGGTTCATGATTGAACACTTGACTCGTGTTGCTACAGGGAGAAATATGGACATTATTGAGCCATGCTTCTCCATCACGGATTGCGGTAAAGCCGTCTCTCATATTGACTCGACCTTGGCGAATCGATTTCACCTCAGTGCCCAGTAACTCAATTCCCGCTTCGTAGGTTTCTAAAATTTCATAGAGAAACCGGGCCTGACGGTTATCACTCAATACCTTGTGTCCAGTGGTTTGGGTACTTGTTTTTGATTTAGCCATTGTATTTATCTCAGGTTCAAGCCAGGTTCGGAGATGGATGGGGTTAGCCGTAAAAATGGTTTTATTCAACGACAATGTGCCATTCATGTAGCTCGTAAGTGACACAACCAGATTGAATGAGGGGGTCTTGGGCTACAATTTCGGTTGCTTCGGCTAGGTTTTCTGCCTTAAACAACAACATACCGCCTCCTGTTTCAGCCCAGTATCCAGTTTTTGCTTCTCGCCCCTGCTCAATTAAGGCTTGAACATAGGCTTTGTGGGCAGGGACATGCTGATCGAAAACTGACTTTTCAACGATTCCCTGTTCAATTTTGACAAACCAAGGCATGGCGTTCCAATAACATACGTTGTTCTGTGTTCTGTCTTTATTGTAGTGGAGTGGAGTGGAGTGATCCGATTGGGGGATTAAGCGTGATGGGAGTGTTGGGTTTGGGAGGCTTCCGGTCTTGAACGCGAGATTTACCCCTAATGTCAAGAAATCCCCATCCTACTATCTCTAAAGGAGCGACGGGCACAACCCACCGCTCCTTTGATTGGCGATTTTAGGGATTGGGTGATGGTCTCACCTTAAGCGAAAACGGCAACTCCCCCGGCGTTTATTCATCAGTGCTGGATGAACGGCCTGTGTTAGAGGGGCTATTTTTCTTCAGAACAGGCTTGCTGCCTGGGCTGCGGTGAGCAAGGGTGGAGGGGCGATCGCCAGAACGGGTCGGTCGTCCGCCGTCAAAGCGACGTTTGGCCCCTCCTCGCCCTCCTTTAAATGGGCCACCTGCTCCCTTTTTGC
>JAYKIC010000458.1:0-3471 GCA_035284985.1 Leptolyngbyaceae cyanobacterium | reverse complement strand
CGCCCACCATCTTTGGATTTTGGATTTTGGATTTTGGATTTTGGCCTATTGTCGGGTGGGCATTGCCCACCATCTTTGGATTTTGGATTTTGGATTTTGGATTTTGGCCTATTGTCGGGTGGGCATTGCCCACCATTTCTAGTTCACGGGGCAGGCTTAAGGCTTGGGTGATGCGATCGACGTAGCGGCGGAGGATGGGGGAAAGGTAGGCATCGACGACGGTGGTGTCCCCTCGGCTGACCAGTTTGATTAGGGGACTAACCTGGTGGGAGATGGAAATTTGAGTAAACCCGATCGCCTTGACTAATTCCGCCAGTTGTTGTTCGTGGTGGGGGTGGCGGTAGCTGTGGAGCAGGGCGATCGCACAGGCTCGAATCCCGCTGTCATAGGCTTTTTGTAGTGCCGCTGTGAGTTCCGATGTGGGCTGAAACGGACGCAACACTTCACCGTCGGCACTATGGCGTTCGTCAATTTCAATCACTTGCTCGTAGAGCATTTCCGGCAAGACAATTTCACGGGCGAAGATTTTGGGACGGTTTTGATAGCCAATGCGGAGGGCATCCCGGAAACCTTTGGTGATGAGTAGAAGAGTGCGATCGCCCCGCCGTTCCAGCAGCGCATTCGTCGCCACCGTGGTCCCCATGCGAATTTCGGCAATCTGATCAGCGGGAATGGGTGCATCCGTTGCTACCCCCAACAAGTCTCGAATCCCTTGCAGCGGCGCGTCTGGGTAGCGATCGGGATTTTCCGACAGCAGCTTATGGACGATGATTTCCCCATCCGGGCGACGGGCGACAATATCGGTGAAGGTGCCGCCCCGATCAATCCAGAACTGCCATTTGGGGGAGGCGATCGCTACTTCATCATTAGGGTGCTGGGAAGAATAGGACATGGTGTGCGGGAAAACGTTGAGCAGTGCTTGTCATTATATTTTGCTGGGTGATCAACCCGGATGCAAAATTCAATGGCTCGGATTCAGGAGAAATTTAGGACTTAGAATACAAATCATCGCAAAATAGTGCAATTCTGCTGAATCTCCGGCATGATGGAAAATCAGACATTTTCGTGATTTGTTTTCGTGATCTGTAAGCTGCTGTACCCTATCGAGTCAACGTCATCAATGGTCAATACAATTGCAATTGGGCAGTTGACGCTGCCGAAAATTGTTGAAAAGCAAAATCTTCTGCTCACAGAAGATATCACGTTTGCATCAGAATGGCAGTTGCCCCTGGTACGTCAACCTCAAGCCATCTATAGTGTCTCAGATGTACTGTTATTATTGGCAGGGCGATGTCCGCTTCATCAGGTTCTAGCCGTTTTGAAAAAGATTGGCAGTCGCTTACAGCCAGAGAAATAGTTTAAAATAAGGAAAAAACATGATAGTAATGATTATCTCTCCAGCTAAAACGTTGGATTTTAGTGGGGATGTTTATCAGGAATTTACGGTTCCGGGTCAACTGGAAGAAAGCCAAATTTTAATTGATCAGCTCAGGGAATTAACCCCTGATGAAATTGGCCAATTAATGAAAATTAGTGATAATTTATCCACCCTAAATTGGGAGCGATATCGAGATTTTCATACCCCATTTACCGTGGAAAATGCGCGACAGGCGTTACTAGCCTTCAAGGGGGATGTGTACAAGGGGATTGAAGTCGATCGCTACACTGCTGAGGATTTTGATTTTGCCCAAAAGCATCTGCGGATTTTATCGGGGCTGTATGGTATTTTACGTCCCCTTGATTTAATCCAACCCTATCGGTTAGAAATGGGTACCAAATTAACCAATCAACGGGGCAAGAATTTGTATGAATTTTGGGGCGATCGCCTCTCCCAAAAGCTGAACGCAGACTTTGAAGGATATCCCGATTCTTATCTGGTGAATTTAGCATCCAATGAGTATTTTAAGGCGATCGCCCCAAAACCCCTCAACGCCCAAATTTTGCATATTACCTTTAAAGAAAACAAAGCAGGAACCTACAAAGTTGTGGGAATTCATGCCAAACGTGCTAGGGGTTTAATGGTCGATTTTGTGATTAAAAACCGAATTCATACCATTGAACCCCTGCAAAGCTTTGATGTGGAAGGGTATCGCTTTAACGAATCTCTGACCACCCCCAACGAATGGGTATTCTGTCGGGATTAGCCCTTATCCCTCGTGAACCAAGTGCCCTGATTTTGTTAATAAACCAAATCCGTGGGGATAATGGGGCGATTAGTTTTAGAATCAGGGTTAGATTCGACAAGGTTAGATTCGACAAGACAACCAAAGCAACGACTGACGTAGGGAAGCAGCATGGATATCAAGAATGGATTCGTCGGCACCGTAGGCAACACCCCGCTCATTCGCCTCAATAGCTTCAGTGATGAGACCGGGTGCGAAATATTGGGCAAAGCCGAATTTCTGAATCCGGGGGGGTCAGTGAAGGATCGGGCCGCCCTCTACATCATTAACGACGCGGAAGAGAAAGGACTGTTACAGCCCGGTGGCACGGTGGTGGAAGGCACCGCAGGCAATACGGGCATCGGTCTGGCTCACATTTGTAATGCCAAGGGTTACAAATGCTTGATCATTATTCCAGAAACCCAGTCCCAGGAAAAAATGGACCTGTTGCGAACCCTGGGGGCGGAGGTGCGTCCAGTCCCAGCCGTTCCCTATCGTGACCCTAACAATTACGTCAAACTATCCGGTCGCGTTGCGGCGGAATTACCCAACGCCATCTGGGCCAACCAATTTGATAATGTGGCTAATCGCTTGGCCCATTACGAAACCACGGGACCGGAAATTTGGGCGCAAACCGATGGCCAGGTAGATGCTTGGGTAGCGGCAACGGGGACGGGTGGCACGTTTGCGGGGGTGTCGATGTTCCTTAAGGAGAAAAATCCTAACCTGCGCTCGGTGGTGGCGGACCCGATGGGGAGTGGGATTTACAGTTTGGTGAAAACGGGGGAATTAAAGGTAGAGGGGCGATCGATTACGGAGGGCATCGGTAACAGTCGCCTCACGGCCAATATGCAGGATGTGCCCATTGATGATGCGCTGCAAGTCGATGATTACGAAGCCCTGCGGGTGATTTATCAACTGCTCTACAAAGAAGGTTTGTTTATGGGCGGTTCCGTGGGCATTAATGTCGCGGCGGCGGTGGCGCTGGCGAAGGAAATGGGACCGGGCCATACGATTGTGACGGTGCTGTGTGATGGGGGTGCCCGTTATCAGTCTCGTATTTTTAATCGGGAATGGCTGGCGGCTAAGGAGTTTGATTTGGAACGGTTGGGATTGTAGGTGGAATGGTAGGTGGAATTGTCGCGAAATCCGTAGGGGCGATCGCATTGTCTCCGGCCTGATGGCTGAGGGAAGGGCGATCGCCCTTCTTCACTGTCTTAAGGTTAGGATAATTTCGTCAGCCAAACAGTCCCCTTGCCAACCCTTCAATGTTAGACCTGTCCGAAAATTGGGGTGGAGTACCCGCTGC
>JAYKIC010000457.1:0-5706 GCA_035284985.1 Leptolyngbyaceae cyanobacterium | reverse complement strand
ACAGGCGATCGCCCTAGCTAACCGTTGGCATGTGGCCCACCTTTCCATGGATGCATTGGTGCAAGCGGCGATCGCCACCCAGTCCCATATCGGCCTTGAAGCACAACCCTACATCGAGGCTGGAGAGCCAGTACCGGATGAATTACGGGTCAAACTCTTGCGCCAACGGCTACAGCAGCCGGACGCCATGTTGGCTGGCTGGGTGCTGGACGGGTTTCCCGGCAATGTGGCCGAAGCCGAAGCCTTTGAATCGGTACGATCGTCCGTTGGGTTGCCAGACCCGACGGTGGTGTATCTCAAGGCCATGACCGGATTGTTAATCAACCGGATCTGGACCGAAAAGGGGCAGGAAGAAACCATGCCTGTGATCCGGCGCCGGGTGAAACAGCAGGAGGAGGCATTAACGCCTGTGGTGGACTACTATAAGGGGCGATCGCTCCTCAAAACCGTAAATGGCAGTCTTCCCTTTGAGGAAGTTTCAACCCTCCTATTTCAGATGGGATTTGAGGATACGGGGGCCGCATTGCCGATTAAAGATGAGGCAGAACTCGATAGGCTGCTGGCTAACGAGCCGTTTCTGGTGGTGGATTGTTTGGCTTCCTGGTGCGGATCGTGCAAGTTGGTGACACCGTTGATCGAGGAATTAGCGAAGGACTATGGCGATCGCGCTAAAATCATGAAAATAGATTTTGATTCCAATCAGCAAATTCCCGCTCGGTTTGGCCTAGAAGGGATGCCAGCGGTGATGTTTTTCAAAAATGGGGAATTACAGGAAACCGTAACTGGAGTTAAACCCTATCAAGTTTATAGCGATACCATTGCCCGTTTTTTGGCAGAACCTGTGTTGAGGTGATGGCTAATCCACCTGTAAGCTAATCCGGCTAGAGTAATCACTCGATGGGATCGCTATACTATTTGGCGAGGGTAACTTGAACAGGAGTGAGGGATTTTATGGCAACCATCGCCTATTTTGACTGTCCCACTGGCATTGCAGGTGATATGTGTCTGGGTGCCCTGATCGATGCAGGAGTGCCCCTAGACTACCTCACCGACCAACTGGCCCGTCTTGGCATCAGTGACGAATACACCCTCCGGGCCGAAACCGTCCATCGCAACGGCCAACGCGCCACGAAACTCCACGTCGATCTAACGGTCGCGGCCCACGAATCCCCCCCATCCCATTCCCCTGATCCGGCTCACCCTAGCGATCGCCACCCCCATCACCCCCATCATCATCACGACCACCCCCACCCCCAGCCGCCTTCAACTCAAAGCCCAAAATCCAAAATACAAAATCCAAAATCCCGCCATCTCCCCGACATCGAAGCCCTTATCCATGCAGCCCAACTGACACCGAGGGCCACCGAGTGGAGTCTGGCGGTGTTTCGGCAACTGGCTGAGGCGGAAGGAGCGGTCCACGGCATTCCCCCCAACCAAGTCCATTTCCATGAGGTGGGGGCAACGGATGCGATCGCTGACATCATCGGCACCTGCATTGGCCTGGACTGGCTTAATGTTGATCAAATTTACTGTTCTGCTTTACCTACGGGGGGCGGCACCGTGTGGGCGGCCCATGGTCGCTTGCCCGTCCCCGTCCCCGCCGTGCTGCACCTATGCCAAATGCGTCAAGTTCCCGTTTACAGTAACGGTATTCAGAAAGAATTGGTGACACCGACGGGAGCGGCGATCGCCACCACCCTCGCCACCGCCTTCGGGCCGCCTCCCGCCATGACGATTCACACGATCGGCTTAGGGGCTGGTCATCAGAACTTACCTTTACCGAATATTTTGCGATTATGGATTGGGGACTTGGGACGTTCGGGAGTTCAGGAATTCGGGAGTTCGGAACCCCGATTTTCGGGTGCGGCTCCTAGTTTCCCCCCCTCGCCCACTCACGACCCACGACCCACGACCCAAACGATTGCTGTTGTCGAAACCCATCTGGATGATCTTAACCCCCAAATTATCGGTTATCTGTTCGATCAATTATTGGCGGTGGGGGCGTTAGATGTGTTTTACCAGGGCATTAGCATGAAGAAGTCCCGTCCGGGGATTTTGTTAACGGTGATTTGTTTGCCGGAGCAGATGGTCGCCTGTGAAGAGGTGATTTATCGGGAAACCACAACCCTGGGAATTCGGCGACGGTTGCAGGAGCGATCGCTCCTCCATCGAACCTTTGAAACCGTGGCCACCCCCTACGGAGAGGTGTCCGTGAAAACCGCGTCCCTTCAGCCCGACACGGACATTATCAACGTCAAACCAGAATATGACGACTGTGCCCGTTTAGCCCAACACCACCAAGTGCCATGGCTGGACGTGTATCAGGCGGCATTACAGCAATGGGAATCGGCCCATGGGAAACACCGTTACGCCGAACCGTAACAATAGGAGAATCGCGGTGATAGCGGAGTAGCTGGTGGAGTTGGCCACCAGCAAAACATATATGGGATCGCTCTCGGTGCGATCGCCCAGGGTCAGTAAACGGGGCGACTGGTAGGAGCGGGATCGGGATGATTTTTGTTGTTCAATAATGTCTTCTGCTGTCGCCTTTTTTTCATCCCGCAGGGGACGCAGGTAAATGAACCCAATCACTTCAATTAATAGGGTGCCAAAAAAGGTCATCAGTCCGGTGATAATCAACCAGGCCACGATGGAGGAGGACCATTGGTCAAACAAAATTAAGTTAATCACATCCTGCTCTAAAGGGGTGGGCAGGGGCACCCCGGTCATCACGGTGAGGAAAAAAAACCAGCCGATAAATAGGGAAAACAAGTTGAGGGAAATGGCATATTCCACGCTTTTGCGGGGGGGATATTGCAACATCCGATGGAACACGGTGGACTCTAGGGCGATCGCCACCACCACCACCAGTACTTGAATCAGCACTAACTGGAAGGGAATCAACAATAGGGGGAGGGAAATGGGGAAGTCAGACATCAGGTATCGCTCTAAATCCGCCATCAACGGCGACACATTACATGGGGCGATCGGGCATGGGGCGATCGGGCATGGGGCGATCGGGTATCAAGAGTAATAGCAACTGACAGTCGTGATTCCCTGTCCCGATTGACAAAATCTTAGCCCAGAAAATCGGGTCTAAAAATGCTAAATCTCAAATTTAACAACGGAGAAGGAGGGATTCGAACCCTCGATACCCGGTTAGAGTATACAGCATTTCCAGTGCTGCGCCTTCGACCACTCGGCCACTTCTCCAAACTATGCCATCGACCCACAATAGGGGTTCGATGATTGTTCAGTGGGGTGCAAATAATTCTGCCCACAGGATTTCTATAGTAGCAGGTTATGACGCTAGATGCGATCGCTTTTTGAAAATATGGGTGAGAAAATATAGGTCACAAAAAAGAGGGAAATCGGGCTAGGGGGTAAAGATGGCATCTAGAATCGGATCGGCATTGAAACGGATGACATCGGTACAGGGCAGTCCAATTTCAGCTTGAACTTGGGCGATCGCCTGCTCCGCCTCTGATTCTGTGAGATGGAAGGTATTGAGGGCGATCGCCACCACCTTTGGTCCCCCCTGCTCATGGGCAAAGGTGCCCCCCCCTAAGGCCACCGTTTCATATAAATGGATGGCATCCGTCAGGGAAGGAATGGAAAAATCAGGACAGTGTTTGATGACCGTTTGCCCCACGCGATGCACTAATACCAGATGGGTGGGCTGACTGCCACGCAACAGGGGGAGAGTTGCCGTAGAACCGGGATGCAGCAGAGAACCCTGACCCTCGATGTATAGTACATCATGATCCGGGCCGAATTGCATGACGGGTTGCTCCACTGCCCCAGCCGCAAAGTCAATCCGGACGGCATCTAAGGGAATCCCATCATGGCCCAACATTAGCCCCGTTTGGCCCGTGGCGATAAATTTAGAGCGGTATCCTCGTTCTTGACTACCTCGGTGTAACTCTAAACAGGTGGACATCTTGCCCACCGCCATGTCCGTTGCTACGGCCAACACTCGCCGACAAGGGAGCGATCGCGCCCGTCCCTTGCCAATTGTCAACCCTTGGGGTTCCTGGCGCACATCCCAAATCCACTGGTCAGCCTTCACCAGCGGTCCCAAGTTAGAATCATGGGCCATGGAGGTATGGAGTCCATTCACAATGGATAAACCTGCGGCGATCGCCGTTTTGATTTCTTCCACCCAAGGATCGGGTAAACCACCTCCTGAAGGGGCGATGCCAATGGCTAATACTTCGGGTTCATAGGCCAACGCCTCCGTTACCGATGCCACAATGGGCACCTCACGGTTGATTCCAGTCAGCGCAGGGACCGAACCTCCCACCGCACTGGCATCAATCACCGCCACAATCGGCATTTCCCCGTAGCGCAACATAGATAATCCCGTTTTGCCCGTGGTTCCTTGTAAGCCGTCATGGAGGAGCAGAGCTAGTCGATGGTGCGATCGCAGCATAATTTATGACCTGATAAACCAGTGGTAAATTATCGATATAGCTAGGATACAGAAAGAGATAGCCCTAAGGCCATGGCAAGTGAATCAATAAAGTGCCGTGTCAAAGTTGCCCCCCTGCCTGAAGGGTGCCAACAGTAATGGGTGCAATAGAACGGGTGCAATAGAATGGGTGCAACAGAACGGGTACCACAGAAATACCTAGAGAAAATCTGTTATTTTGACTCCAGCCATGTTATGATAATAAAGTTGGGTATCGTGAAACGCTAATATCTACGTCTATATTAGGTATCGAGTTTTGACTACCCTCTTTTTTATATTTAAGGCTTGGTAGCTCAGTTGGTTAGAGCAGGGGACTCATAAGCCCAAGGTCGGCAGTTCAAATCTGCCCCGAGCCATACACTACAGAATCAATTGGGGAGAGGGTCATGCCCCTCTCCCCAAACTTTTTTGGACAAAAATGGTTGGACAAACATGAGGAGCTAGGCGTTTTTTGTATTTTTGAACTTGTTATAGCGATCGCCCCATTTTCAATCACTGCTGAGGCGGACACCGCTGCCGAATCCACTTCAACTCTTTTTTATTACACTGATGTTTGCGAAAAGCGTAGCTATCCTGGGGATGAAATTTGTGGGTATGACCGTTGTGGTGAGGGGAACAAACCACCACGGGGACGCTCAATCAAGATTTCGTCTAAGCGATGTTCACTCATAAGGTATCGAAACGATGGTTAGGGCTGCTTCAGTCTTGATATTCCAGCATTGACACGCAGGAATGGGGGGCGATCGCTCCCCGGCCTATCGTTGGCTGGGAATCCAATCGCCCTAGTTTAGCTGCTGCCGATTAATGTTACCGATGAGGCACTAGATCAATCCGTCAAACCCCGTCTGTCACTAGCGTAGAAGACTAGTTTGACGCTGAGTTGCTTGCCAAAGTTGGTGGAGCAAGTACTCTGTTTTAGGACTGAAGGATGCTAGAAATACACCAACGTCACTATATAAGGACTCACTCAGCCAGGTGCCTGTCATAGTGATTTCGACAAAGGTCTGATCGACGGGGGCGATCGCCACATCCCCTGCGGCCATATAACAGTCACCACCTTGGCGTAATACATCCTGTAGTCGCTGCAACACAGGCGACTCCGTGGGGATCAAAAACGAGGCACGACTCTGCTCTACGTGCATAGACTGTCCTAACCGCATGGCAATCAGGACATACTGCGCCACCACCAATTCAACGGGCGCAGCAACCTGTTCCATGTGCAAACCAAGATCGGT
>JAYKIC010000456.1:0-31859 GCA_035284985.1 Leptolyngbyaceae cyanobacterium | reverse complement strand
CACCACACGGAATTTTAAGCAGATTTTAAGTTGAACAGAGTCTAATGAAAAGTATGATACTCGACCAGAATGGTAACAGTAATCCTTGGATTCCACTAGATTGTGTTGTGTAGCTTTATAGTCTGGGTCTGATACAAAATGGAAACAGGGTAAAGTTAGGGGAGGCGATCGCTAAGACGACTCAGACCAGGGAGCCATAACCGTTTACGCCGCAATAGCTGCACCATCAGCCAAATATTGGTGAGAAAATAGCCGGAGGTGAGCAGGCTACTGATCAGGAGCAATGGCAACGTTAGGTTAGGATCGGTGTTAGCGCCCAGATTCAAGAGCAAATAGCCCAATAACCAGCCCATGGCGAGGGTAACAGAGAGCCGACTGACGGATTGTTGGTGGCGATCGCCCAACCGTCGATACAACGTCCACAACGCTGGTAAAAAACCAATTACCGGAATCAAATACACAAATAGCGTTAACCGTCGCACATCATCGTTATCTAACTCATCCCGCATCTCCATTAGTTCAGCTTGAAGCTCACCTCGCAACCGTTCCACCTCCGCATCAGTGGGTTGAGGGGTCTGCTTCTGAAGTGGCAATGGGTCAGGCTTCATGGCTGATTCCAGTCAAAACATTCATAACTAATCCTAAAATCCAAAAAAAGATACCTACCAAGGTATCCCCTAACGGGATGGAACAGTGGCCGCTTCAGCAGACTGAAGAGCCACCAGAAAGTTAGAGAGAAGGGTTTTCCCCGATGTGGTCAAGATACTTTCGGGGTGGAACTGTACCCCTTGAATATGGGGATAGTCCCGATGCTGCACTCCCATAATCGGACCATCTTCCACCCAGGCCGTGATATTTAACACCGATGGACAAGTATCAGGATCAATCACCAAACTATGGTAACGGGTCGCCGTAAACGGTTGCGCTAGGGATTGGAACACTCCCTCACGATTGTGATGAATGGGTGATGTTTTACCATGCATCAGACTGGGGGCTGAGATAATGGTGCCCCCAAATACCTGACCAATACATTGGTGCCCCAAACAGACTCCCAAAATTGGCACCGTAGGGCCGAGTTCTCGGATCAAGTCCAGGGAAATTCCGGCATCGTCGGGCCGACCGGGACCGGGTGAAATCACAATCCCGTCCGGTTGCAACGGCCTAATCTCATCCAGGGTAATTTGGTCGTTGCGATAGACCTGAATGTCCGCAGCAACGGGAAACTGCGCCCCTAGCTCACCCAAATACTGAACCAGGTTGTAGGTAAAACTGTCGTAGTTATCAATAACGAGAATCATAAACCAGCGTTCCAGGACGATGAAAGGGTGGGTAGGCAGGAAGGGGGGCGATCATCTTAAGTCAGGAGTGAAAGCAACGGGGGCAGCAGCAGCAGGGTGGCCACAAATAAGGAAACCAGGGCTGAGATCAGAACTGCCGCCGCCGCGCAGTCTTTGGCAATTTTAGCCAATTCATGGTAAGTCTGCTTCACTGTTAGATCCACCACGGATTCTAATGCGGTATTCAACAGTTCCATGGCCATGACGGCTCCGATGGTTAAGCTCAATACGGCGACTTCTACGGCAGGAAGGTGAAGGAAGAAAGCTAGGGCGATCGCCACACTCCCAATCAAGACATGAATCCGGAAATTGCGCTGGGTGCGGAAGGCATAGGCCACACCCTGCCATGCGTAGCGAAAACTGAGGAAGAGATTGGTGGCAACTTGCAGCGACAATGCTCGACTGAACGCATCAACCTCTGCCGTTGAGGACGGGGACGATTGAATCGGTGCAGTTGGCTTGGTGGGATAAGGTTGAGACATAGCTAAAGTCAAGCAAACGATACATTAATCAACGCTACCATGATTTTTCCGTCTATTTCAGAAACCAGTACAGTGGTACGACTTAAAGTCCTTTACTCGTCGGGCACAGGGGGCAACTGGATCATTTTGAGCAGGATATTTTGCTGATCCCACATCTGTTGAAGGTGGACTTCATCGGGATGGTCCCATCCTAGTAGATGCAACAAGCCGTGGGCAGTCAGCCATACTACTTCTTGTCCGAGAGAGTGCTGGGCGGCGATCGCTTGCCGCTGAGCCGTTTCCACTGAAATAATGATATCGCCCAAGGGCAAGGGTAGGATCGCTAATAATTCCGCAGGGGGGCGATCGCCCTCTAACATAGCAAACGCTAACACATCTGTAGGTTGATCGATGTGACGATAATCTGCATTAAGCTGCTGGATTTCAGCATCTGTCGTCAAATATAGACTCAGTTCGTAGGCATTCAGAGGAGAATAATGGGGTTGCAACCCTTGCAACCAGCGCTGAAGCCAGTCTTGCCACTGATCCGGGGATGGTAACGTCGATAAATCAATCTTTACAGGATGGTCAAGATTCACCTGAAGTTCAGGGTTGCACTGAAAATCAACATCAAGTTGCAGAGGCGGTTGGTGAAGCACCATGGGTAACTTCCGTGAACTAACGGGTCAGGTAAGCGAGACCAACGAACAAACCGATCAACCCAGTGGTGGTGAGGAAAAAGTGAAACAAGGACTTGCCGCCTTTTCGCACCATATTCCGCATGGCTAGCTTGACATAGCTGGGGGTGGGTTCAGTGGCTTCAGCGCCATCGATGGCCGTTTCCCCGGACTGTTGCTCTGGTTCCAATCCTGCAAGCGGAGCAGGGGCTTCAGATCCCAATTCAGAACGACTATACGGAGATAAGGTAGGGTCAGTCATAAGTATGAATACCAATCACGGTTCGACATATCTTAACATTTCAGGCCAAACCCAGCTTGTTGGGGTTGAGGGATCGGGATCGGCTCTTTGCTGCGATCTGCGATCGCCCCAAGGCACCCCGCCACTAACCCGGAGGCCATTGGAGCGATCGCCCTCCCAGAATATGCAAATGCAGGTGAAAGACCGTTTGTCCCCCCCCTTCCCCCGTATTAATCACGACCCGGTAGCCACACTCGGCTAACCCTTCCTGGGCTGCAATAGTCTTGGCTGTCAGCAGCAAGTGACCCAGTAGAGCCTGATCCCCATCCGTCGCATCGGCTAGCTTGGGAATGGGCTTTTTGGGAATGACGAGAATATGCACCGGGGCTTGGGGCGAAATGTCCCGAAAAGCCAAGGCTAGGTCATCTTCATAAACAATATCCGCAGGGATTTCCTTGCGAATGATTTTGCCAAAAATGGTATCACCTTGATCGCTCATGGGTTTGTATCCTTTAACTATGCGTCACCCGCTGGACAGTTGATGCAATGAACCTGTTGCAATTTTACGAGGAGAACGGGGAGCCAATGATTAAGCAATCCCAACAATTCCACGCCCCATTGGGGGACAGTGGGGCCATTATCCCTGAAGTGGTGTCCTGGACAATCGGTGGTCGTCCATCATGGGTGGTGCGCTTTTGCCAGGGGGATGGCATGGTGCTGTCTTGGGCCAATCTGGCCTTAGGTTTGGTGGAATCTGAGGCGGTGCGATCGCGCTGGAACCAAACGTGGGCGGACATTCCCACGGATTTTATGTGGAAACCTGTGCCGATTCATCCGGAATTTACCCAGCATCCTTTCTTTGCGGTGGCCGTACCATCCTCGTTTCCCCCCGCCAATGCCACCGCCTTCCAAACCCATCTGCAACGGTTGAAGTCGGATGAGGCGATCGCCCTCTTTCCCAACCTATCCGGCGAGGCCCAACTAGTAGTCCCCCCCGCCACCGGAGATTACGGTCACATCCGCACCTTTTGCCGCCATGCTCCGCCCACCTTGGCCAATCGATTCTGGCAAACAGTGGGGCGGGTTGCCAACCAGACAATGGAGCAGGGAGCGATTACCTGGTGCAATACCCATGGGCACGGGGTGCCGTGGATGCATGTGCGATTTGACCGGAATCATAAATATACGGCGTTTCCGCCCCACGGCCCCATTACCGTTGCCAGTCAGCAACAATGGTACAAGCGCATTTACACGCAAGTTTATGGCCAGACCTCAACCTCATGATAAGGAGTAGGGGTCATCTAACCTCGGCGACCCCCACCTCAAAGACAGGCTGCAACCGGACTAATGCTAAGAAAATCTAGTGTCAGCCTAGATTCAGCCGTTCTTAGGCTAAAATAATTAGCTCAATATCCGTACCACTAGAGCAGGGTAAGGACATAAACATACAAAAATCTTACCCTCGTTTTAGAGATTAATGATAGGCAGTTAGTCACTAAAAACCCATGGCATCTTCACGATCAAAATCTGGTTCTAAAGCAAAGTCGAAAAAGAAAACAGGCACATCGGGGGCAGCAGGCTTTGGCAAGAAAAGTCTCAAGACTGAGCTAGATCGAGCTGTCGATTTTTTACGGCGAGGTAAGTTTGAAAAAGGCCATGAAGCCTTAACTGAACTAGATCAAGCCTATCCGAATAATCCCGATATTTTAGTAGAGTTTGCTAACTGTTATGCCTTAGTGAACAATTTAGATCGCTATCAGCGAACCTGTGAAAAATTGATTGAAATTGATGCCAAACAACCCCTGTTTACCCTTGGTTTAGCCAATAGTTATCTGGCATCAGGTTCCCTCTTGTTAGCATTACAAACATTCCGAACCGTCGTAGATCGGTGGCCCGATCATCACGAAATTGAAGATGTGAAAACTAAAATGGCGACCATCGAAGCTGAATTGGATTCGATTCTAGCTGATATGAAGCTGCAAAAGAATGCAGAAGGCATCGAAATCGCAACCCGGCATGAGAAAGTACAGCGATATCTGGGCCGGGGAGAGTTTAAAACAGCGGCAGAATTAGGCGAGTCTCTACTAGAAAAAGCGCCAGATCTCGTACCGTTAGCCAACAATTTGAGCTTGGCTTACTTTTTTGATGGTGATTTTTCCCAGGCGATGAAGTATTGCGATCGCGCCCTCACCCAAGAACCTGACAATATTCATGCCTTAGGCAACGCCATTCGCTATCACTTCTGCGCGGGTGAGGTAGAAAAAGCCCAAGAATTTGTTCCCCGATTGCTAGAAAGTGAGGCCAAAGCCGCTGATCCGTGGCTGAAGAAATTGGAAGCCCTAAGCTACTTGGGGGAGTACGAAAAAGTTTTAGAAGTGTACCAACAAGCCCAAGCAAACGATGATATTTCAGCCACCGCTGCCAATGATTATTTGTTTCATTTAGCCGCAGCCGCAATGGCACGCTTGGGTCAACTCAGCGAAGCCCGTGCCCTTTGGCAACAGATAGTGGAGCGATCGCCCCAATTTGCCATTGCTCAACGAAACCTGGATGACCTCAATCAAGCCTCTGCCCAGCGGCATGGTGCTTGGTCCTTTGGATTAAATCAGTGGGTCAGCGTTTCAACCATTAATGATCTGGTTCAGCGGGTCCAGAATAACCGAGTGCCTGCTGAAAACATCCAGGCTTCAGAAGAGGAAAAGGACCAGATGCTCAAAGACCTTTGTATTGATTACCTTGAGCAACACCCCTACATGAATCACCTGATTACTGTGTGGCTAGAACGGGGTGATCCAGAAGCTCGACAATTTGCTTGGATGATGGCCAATATGGTGCGATCGCCCGAACATCTAGAAGCCATCAAAGCATTTTCCCTAGGCCAATGGGGACCAGATGATTTTCGCTACCAAGCTGCCATCACCGCCGCCCAAGAAAAGTTAATGAGCAAAAAAGTAACGCTATGGTTGCGCGGTGAGTGGAAAGAAGTAACCTTAATGGCCTACGAATTCCATGATGAACCAGAATACGGTGACTACCCTGAAGAAATTATTAAAAAGATGAAGGAAGCCCTTGATGGTCTGAAGCAGGTACTGCAAGATCCAGAACGAGAGGATAGAGAAACCCTGTGTAACCAGAGTGAGCAACTGCTGAAGGAATGCTTAGCAGAAGTTCCCAATGCTCCTGATATTCAACACAATCTAGCTGCCGTTTATCAGCAATCGGGGCGAAAGGAGGAAGCGATCGCCCTATGGCAGCAAATGATCCAGGACTACCCAGACTACGTCCACCCCCGAACCACCTTAGCCCGATTCCATCTCCAAGAAAAGACTGATTCCGGGATTGAAAAAGCCAAGGATCTGCTGTTGCCACTGCTAGAACGGGATCGATTCCACTTTGACCATTTTGCCGAATTTAGTGATGCCTACCTCCACCTGCTTTTGGCCCAAGATCAACAAGCCGGAGCCAAGAACTGGCTCGACCTATGGGCACAGGTTGACCCCGAAAACCCCCGACTCCTCTCTTGGCGCTTTAGCCTCATGACCCCAGAAGAACGACAAGAATTATTAGCACGGATGAAACAGTTCGCATGAGACATGACGATGAAATCAGACATCGACCGTTTTATGGCCGATCGCTCACGTTTTGTTTTAGAGGCGCTCCAAGCTGCCAATCACCACCTCTCCGATAGGGACCGACGGGCCAAGTATACCAAGATGGCTCAGTCTGCTTTTCGGTTTTATCGCGGTAGTAATCATCTATTCTGGGCAGATTTGGGTCGTGATCCTCGGCGGCAACAATTTGGCAGCGATCGCACCACCATTTGGATTCAGGGTGATCTTCATACGGACAATTACGGAACCTATGAAAATGATGACGGGGTGTTGGTCTACGATCTCAATGATTTTGATGAGTCAGTGGTGGCAGACTATCAGTTTGACCTGTGGCGCATGGCCATCAGCATTGTATTGATGGTACGTCAGTATGGTATCCCCGATGACAATGGTTCTAACACCAAAACAGATCAGGCCATTAAGCCTTTAATTGACGAGTTTACCGAAAGCTATTTGGATCACTTGGGGGCTTATCGGGGTAATGCTCAAGAGAAAAAAGTGGTGTTTGACACCCAGCGGCTGGAGGGACCGTTGGATCGATTTTTAGATAGGGTGGAGAAGCAGTATGGGCGACAGCAATTACTGGAAAAATGGACGATCGCCCCATCGGAAGCTAATGATGCCTCCCCATATGGTCGATTCAATCTGGTCAAACGGGCGGATAAGTTGGTGGCCGTAACGGAGGAAGAACGGCAAGCGATCGCCCACCAATTCCCCCACTATGGCACCACGCTGACGGGCAAAGTAGATTACAACCCAGAGCAATTCCACCTTTGTGACCTAGCTCGGCGGATTAATGCTGGGACAGGGTCGCTAGGGGTACAGCGCTACTATGCGCTGATTGCGGGGGATGGTCCCCAACAGGAACGGATTCTGGATATTAAACACCAGCCAACTCCAACCCCTTATGTCTATATGGCCGAGGGCGATCGCCAGATTTACGACCAGCTATTTGGGGATAACCATGCCCTGCGCCACAGCGTCGCTTACCGTGCCCTCACCAACCACACGGATGACTATTTGGGCTGGATGCACTTGACCTTACCGGACCATCCTCCGGGTTATTTTTCAGTACGGGAACTCATGCCCCACATGGAAGCCTTTGACCTAGACACCCTGAAAAAGCCGAAGGATGCCCTCACCATGGCGGCCACTTGGGGCCATATTCTGGCTGCGGCCCATGCTAGGGCTGACAAGAATTTTGATGTGGCCTATGTCACGCATTCCATTGATCAGGAGGTGGATAAAATCACCGCTGGGCAGCATCAGGAATTCCGGGCATTGGTCAGGGCGATTGCCTTTGAATATGCCGATCAGGTCCAGCAAGATTGGGATGGCTTTTTGGCGGCACAACTGCATTTAGGCTAACGGGGCGATTGGCATTCCCTGGGGCATCATGACGACACCCCCACTGGCGCACTGGCCAAATCTGCCAAAAATCGTTCCCGATCAAAGGAATAATCACCGCCCAAAAATTCAATCAACTGTTGCGCGTCATCTTCAGCTGTCTGCAAGCAGGTGGACGCACCGGGGGATGGGGTAATGTTGAAAATGATGCGATCGCCCATAATCTTCGCCTCCCCCATATCCAAGCCCCGCTTTTTCATATTGATAATTTGGGGTCGCAATCCACCATACCCTTTAGCGTACTCCAGTTCAGCCAAGGTAATAGAAGGCACAATTTGCCGTGCCTCTTTAATAAACAATCGCTTGCCAATGAAGGGAAAATCATAGAGAAAATTGCGGAAGATATAGCTAAAAACGGTGAAGTCCAGCAAAATCGCCGCAAAGCTAAGGAAAGCGGCAAGACTCAATCCAGCGGTTTTGAAGTAATCCCCCAACGTCGAAAGGCGGTAGCGTTCCAGCAAGGGCAACACTTTCGCGGTGGGACCAAATCGGGTGATGGTAGGGTCGTGAACCTCCGGATCACCATGGATAGCAGCAAAGGGCAACTTTTTGCTCTGCATGGTGTAAACCTTACCGTTCAAGGCAGACTGTGCCCGATAGAAACTCCCCGCCACGCAGAGCAGGGCATAATCATGGCCATAGCCCAAGGATTTGGCAAACAATAGGCTGTAGGCTCCCGCTGCGATCACCACGGTCTTCGCCTCAATCCGGTGCTGATCGCTCTTGATTAGATAGCGATCGCCCACCTTCTCCAACATTTTCACCCGGGTATTAAAGTGGATATCCACGGTGTGATCGGAGTGAGATCGATGCTCAACCTGATCCAAAAAAGAACGGGCTAGCCTCTGGTAATCCACTGCATAGCCATCCTCGGTAAACAAGGCACTAACGGGGATATCAGGATCGCGCCCTTTGAGGATATTGGGTTCTAGCGCTTCAATTTCGGTCCGATCAATGGGCCGCAATGAGGGGAATAGGGTCTTAAATTCCTGGTGGCGTTGCTGGAGGGTTTGAACTTGGTCCTCCCCAACCGCTAATACCATCTTGTGATACTTGCTATGAATATTTTTTTGCGGATCGTACTTGAGTAAATAATGTTTCACTAAAGAAGCCGCTCGATTCACCTTTTCCGCTTTTTTTAACGTATAGTTGGTTTCAATATCACCAAAATGCAAGGTCTGACTATTGTTATACACACGGGAATTAACTTGAGCCGCATCGCCACATTTTTCCAAAAGCACAATACGCTCAATATTGGTGTATTGAGACAACACATAGGTTAATGCTGAACCACACACTCCAGCGCCAATAATTGCAACATCATAATATTTTGTTTCTATAGATGACATGGGATGGATATCCTAAACAATTGAAAATTGAGTGATGCCGATAAAAGGTAATTGAAATTGCCGACAGTGATACAGACTATAGTCCGTGCTCAATGGCCTACGGCCAAGCATTTCAAACCTCTATCACTGTAGCGACACTTGATAGCAAGAGCAAAGCACTCAATCCTGTAGTGATGCCAAAATTTAGCACCATCGATCCGTGCGATCGCTCTACCCCAGGGTTGTTTCACCTTTCTTTGATTATAGATTGTTGACATGAATAGCTCGATCATTTTTTGAATGGTTAACCGAGCGGGGCCGGGGCTGACAAGTCTGCTAGAGCCTGATCAATTTGGGTTTGGAGACGTTGTTGCTGGATTTCCAGGGCTTGAATTTGTTGGAGGAGGCGATCGCTCTCATCTTCCAATTGGCCTATTTTGGCAACAAATCGCTGCCGCAGTTGGCCCTCTTCTCCTGTTGTAGCAAGATTTTCTAGCTTTTTGGCCGTTTGCCCCTGCTCCTTAAGACATTGCTCCCGTTGGTGGTGGAGGCGATCCCGTTCCCGTTGCTGGCGAGTCATCTCCTGATGTCGATCCAAAATGACCTGAAGCTGGTCAAAGAGAACCTGATCAATCCACCGATCTTTGAGATAACTAGAAAGGGTGTGATCGCTCCAATCCGTCAGCCGTTCTTGACGGGAATTTAGCGATCGTTCCTTAACCGTAAACCTGGGCGTGACCCGATCCGGAACCGTCATGCCCCAACGGTAAAACTCAGCGGTTTGCTCCAGCACCGCTGGCGTGTCAAATAGGGAATAGTCCGACTGGATACGCTGCTCAATCAACAGGTAAATAGGGTGGAGATTACGGTTTTCAATCGTGTAATGATGGCGAATGATGTGATAGCGATCGTGGGTTAAATAGCCCTGCCCTAGGCGAATTGCCGCCGTTCGGGTTTCAGGGGAGGGTACCCGCGATCGCCACCTCATCATCAACCGTATGCCCCCCCTGCAATTCCGGTAACGAAGATTCGATATCAGTGAGGTGCAGCCGAATCTCTCGACCCCGGAGCGATCGCAACAAATCCAGTAGGGTACTATTGGGAGCAAGCACAATCGGTGCCTTAGCTAAGGCTGTCTCTCGATCGTCCGGGGTTTCATAGGAGACATTAACCACTTGGGCTTCCCCTTGGGGAAACGCACTCAAACTCTTTAATACATCGTCCATTTCCTCAGTTTTGAACGTAAGTTCGACCTGGGCGGCATCACCGACGGAGCCAAATCGCTCGAAGAAGCCAACTCCATGCTTATACAGCACCATGCGTTTTATGGGAAGATTTGCCATGATCATTGTCCGATTCGATATTTTCAGTTATGGCCGTTGTCATGGGCGATCGCCCATACTCCCCAACAATTCCGTCCAACAATTCCGTCCAACCGTATGGCCAACAGAATGGCCAAAGGATTTCACCAGCATCACCCTGAGACGGATTGAGAAAACTGTCCATCCTGGGCAGTGTCAACAGGATTTTTCAAGAGATAATTGTATAAGTGTATAAGTTAGGGATATAGTCCCCTAAACGCTCCCATTCCTCCCACACACAACGGTAGTTATCTAGAATGCTGTACCCTCCATGACCGCGTTATCCAACCACTGTTCGTGTATCCGTCAGGAGATTTCGGCATCTTCTGATCAAGAGTCTATGATGCCATCCTCTCCCACCGACCCTCGACCGATCATTTCCACCCAATCCCTGGATATGGTTTTTCGCAATGATAGCCAAAACTATCACGTCCTCAAACACATTGATTTGGATGTGGTACACGGGGATGTGCAGTTGTTAATGGGACCATCGGGTTCGGGCAAAACCACCCTGTTATCAATCCTAGGGGGCATTCTCACCCCCACCTCTGGCCAAGTGACCATCCTCGGCCAAAATATCACCCAACTTTCTCGGACTCAACTGGCTAACTTCCGCCGCCAACATATTGGCTTTGTCTTTCAAGGATTTAATCTATTTCCAGCGTTGACGGCCTCTGAAAATGTGACCGTAGCCATGAAGCTGAAAGGGCTGAAATCCCATACCTGGCAGAAAAGCGCGATCGCCCTCCTCGAACAAGTAGGACTAGGGGATAAGGTAAATGCCTATCCCCATGATTTGTCAGGGGGTCAAAAACAACGGGTGGCGATCGCCCGTGCCTTAGTGGGTAATCCCGCCATTATCATGGCCGATGAACCCACTGCCGCCCTCGACTCCCACAGCGGTCACACTGTCATCTCGCTCCTCCGCAACCTGGCCAAAGAAGACACCACCACCGTCCTGATGGTGACGCATGACCCCCGGATCAAAGACATTGCTGACCGGATTGCCTATTTGGAAGATGGGATGTTGAAAAATCATTGAAGGGTCTCGATCTACTGGAGGCAGAGCCTCTGACAAGGTTCCCAGCGAGACACTGGGAACCAGATCTAAAAATCATTTGTCTGGTACCCTGCCTCTGGCAGGGTACCACCGAGGGAGCCTCTGGCTCCGGGACAATTAATTGGATCAAAACGTGTTGAGGTTGACGACCAATTCTTCTACTTCAATGTCCAACCCATCCAAGTTGGGGTCCGTGGAATTAAAAGCTTGATCGCCCCTCACCTTGAACAATTGTTCTTTCTTCGCTTCCCAGTCGGCCACGGAGGGTGCCAACCGGATAAACAGTTTGCCACTGTAATCAGCCATGGCCGTATTGTCCAAAAGCACGGTTCCGCCATAGTCCCAGCCAAATCCCAATAGTTCAAACTCCCCTAGAACTTGTTGCAACTGATTAAAGGACATGCCCCGGTGAATCCCTTCCGGGGTTTGCCAACCCGATCCCAGTTCACGAATTTCCAGGGGGGCGGTGCGATCGCCATCCGTCCACACCACACTGAAAGAATAGTCCTCACCCAAATCAACGCGGGTGCCTGGAGCCATAAACCCCTCCCCTAGATGTACCTCTGTGTCAGACAGGCGATCGGCCCCATATTCTGCGGCCAAATCATCGTAGGTGGTGGTGCGTGTCACCGCCCCCAACCGTTCTCCCGGCACAATGGTGGTATCGTCAGGCACCACCCTTCTTGGGCTAGCGGAGGGAGGATTCGCTGACGCTTCCGGGGCTTTGGTTGGCGTGGAGCGATCGCTCTGCCCATTCCCAGCAGTCGCATCAGACTTAGGTTCATTTGCCCCCACCCCATCCTCACCCTGTTCTGGTGCATCATCTGGCTCTCCGTTCTCGGCAACAACGGCCTGACTCACAGTAGACGGTGGAGAGTCCGGTTGGGTCGTGGTCTGATCCTGGGAGGTCTCAGTCTCAGCAGGCGGTTCGGTAGCCGCACCGCATCCCCCCAACAATAGGACCAGCAACGGAAGCAGGGCAATTAATCTAGACATGGTAGAAACTCCAATAATGACACCGATTTATGATATGAATTTCCTGGCGTTAATCTACGTGTAGTCTAGCGTTACCCCCAAGCAATCCCCGTTCCATCCATGTCACTTTGGCGAATGGCACTGAATAGCCCTTAATATAATAGACCTGCAAAGTTGATCGAAAACCGATTCAGAAACGGTTTAGATTTTGAAGTTACCATGGGATCGCCCCTCGCTGCTGAGATAATATCAGGAAAATCATTACAATTCTGTAATGGGCTAGGTATCTTGCTTAATCGCACAGTAAGCACCATAGCTTGCACTATGGGCGCAGTCCCCACCATCTCCCAATCAGCGTCAATTATTATCTAGGAACTATCTATGAATCCTCGCGCACTTATTGATACCAATATTGAGTCATCCCAGGTTTTGCCATCTCCCATGGAGATGATGACCGATCTACCCCTGACAGATAGTGCTGAACGTACGGTGATCGAAGGGCGGCAAGCGATCGCCAACATCCTGGATGGCCGTGACTCCCGCAAATTTATCGTCGTCGGTCCCTGCTCCATCCACGATGTCAAACTGGCGCTAGACTACGCCACTCGCCTCAAAACCTTGGCAGAACAAGTCAAGGACAAACTGCTAATCGTCATGCGGGTGTATTTTGAAAAACCCCGCACCACAGTTGGCTGGAAAGGCTTAATCAATGATCCATTCATCGACGGATCATTTCATATTGAACAAGGTCTATTCACGGCTCGCCAGTTATTGATTCAAATTAATGAAATTGGCCTCCCCGCAGGCACTGAAGCCCTTGACCCCATTAGTCCCCAATATCTGTCCGATTTAGTCTCCTGGTACGCAATTGGTGCCCGCACCATCGAATCCCAAACTCACCGAGAAATGGCCAGCGGCTTATCCGTCCCCGTCGGTCTCAAAAATGGTACCGATGGCAACATTAAAGTAGCCGTTGATGCCCTAGAAGCATCTCGCACCCCCCATCATTTTTTGGGATTGAACCAATCTGGCCAGGTCAGCATTTTCCGAACCAAAGGTAATCCCTACGGCCACATCATTTTGCGCGGTGGGGGTGGCAAACCCAATTACGATTTAGAAACCGTACAATGGCTGGAAAAAACGTTGAGTCAGCGCAACCTACCTGGTAAAATTGTGGTGGATTGCAGTCATGGTAACTCCAATAAAGACCACACTCGCCAAGGTCAAGTAGTCCGGGATCTACTCCAACAAATTAAAGAGGGGCATCAATCCATCATTGGCATGATGTTAGAATCGAACATCCATGCAGGCAACCAAAAAATTCCCTCAGATCCGAGCCAATTAAAGTATGGAGTTTCCATCACGGACAAGTGCATCAGTTGGGACGAGACCGAAGATCTGATTATGGAAATCCACAATACCCTACCTGTCGCTCCTGTTGCAGTGGGTGTGTCATAGGGTCTATTGAACGGGAAATCAAATTTTTCCTTGATTTCCCGCATATTTCCAAGCGACACACTACAGACCGCACAAAATCACTTTAGGCGTAAACCATGAAGATTACTTTTGTCCTGCCACCCGTTAGTTTTGCTGGTGGCATACGAGTGATTGCGATTTACGCAGAGCGCCTGAGCCGGATGGGACATGAGGTTGAAGTCGTGTCCGTTTCTAAACCCAAACCTACCGCTCTAAAACAAGTTAAGTCTTTGGTGAAAGGTAGAGGCTGGATCGCATCTCCCAAACCCCAACCATCCCATTTTGATGGTCGGGAGGTCAACCATAAGATATTACCGCACCCTGGACCCGTCACGGATGCAGACGTTTCCGATGCCGATGTGGTGATTGCAACCTAGTGGGAAACTGCTCCTTGGGTTGCAGACTTATCCCCTAGTAAATGAGTAGCCTATACTGGGAAGGCGAAGATCAGCTCAGTTACAACTATCAGGGAAAGTATGGATACACCCAAACCACCTATCCGAATTTTGATTGTTGAAGATGACCCCATGATGCAATTGGGCTTAGAACAATCACTATCTCTCCAACCTGAGTTAGACGTGGTGGAAGTGGTGGGAGATGGCTATACTGCGGTGGAACGAACGCGATCGCTCCAGCCGGATGTGGTGATTATGGACATTGGCTTACCCAAAATGGACGGCATTGAGGCTACGGAGAAAATTCGGGCTGAGAACCCCAATATCCATGTGGTAATGCTGACCTCCCATATCACCGATCAAGAGGTGGTGGCCGCCCTAGCCAGCGGTGCCGATGCTTATTGTGTCAAGGGCACTAGCGTCGAAAACTTAGTGGTTGCCATTACAGCGGCCCAGGAGGGAGCCAGCTACCTGGACCCCCAAGTGGCCCGCAGTGTCATGCATCACCTCAAAACTCCCCTACCGATGGATGACACGGTTAAAATCGGCCAGCTTTCAGAACGGGAAATGGATGTGCTGAAACTGCTGGTGGAAGGCCAGAGCAATCCTGAAATTGCCGCCACGCTCTACCTCAGCCCGAACACGGTGAAAACCCATGTGCGGGGGATTATGAATAAGTTAGCGGTGGATGATCGGGTGAAGGCGGCAGTACTGGCACTCCGAGCAGGTCTAGTCAAATAGGAGCGCAAGCCCCGTCGGGCTAATGGTTGGCCGCTTGGGACAGGGCAACGAAATTGTTGAGGGCGTGCATGGCGATCGGGATATAGAGGGAATGGGTGCGGAGTTGGGCGATCGCCAACACCACCCCGAAGATCAAGATACTACCCATGTCATAGAGGTCGTATTGTAAGTGAATCACGGCCCAGAGGGTTGAGGAAATCAACACAGCCCCCCAAGGACCAACCCGGGAATGGGATAACCCTTGCAACAAAAATCCTCGGAAAAAGAACTCTTCAAACAGGGGAGCGGCTACCGCCACTGCCAGATACAGTAAGGGCAAAAATTGGGCGGTGTTATATATCTCTTCGGTAAAGGACGAGGGTAAGCGATCGACAAAGGACTTCAGGTATTCCAATCCATAGATTAAACCCAAGGTGATGAGACACCAGAGCAAAAGCGATCGCCAATCCGGGCGATGCAGTTCCAAATATCGTTTGACGCTGGCTTGTCGGGCTTGAATCAAGAAGGCGATCGCCCCCATACACACTGGCGTAGACACGAGGGTTGCCACGGACAGCACAAACCCACTATTGGCCACTTGGGCCGTAAACTGGCCAGGGTCCACCCCTGGATGTTGCATCGTCACCACCGACACCGCCACAATTAACACAAACGTTTGACTGGTGATAAATAAACCAATAATTCCCAGGGACCATCCTAGGGTGGCCCATCCCCCCCAATAGGCTGGGACAGAGGCAGATTCGTCACGGGATTGATCACGATCAGTCATGGTTATTTTGCTAAGCCGGAACGACAAGCTTGGAGCAGATCATCCACCTGCTTGGGCACCGCTGCGGTCAACACGTCATGATCGGTGGCGGTCATTAGGACATCATCTTCAATCCGAATCCCAATTCCCAACCACCGTTCATCAACGTCCGGTTGACCCTCCACAGGCTTAATCTCTGGCGATATGTAAATTCCGGGTTCCACGGTAAACACTTGCCCAGCCGCTAGTAAATGATCGGTGTCACCCTGTTTGTACACGCCAGCGTCATGGACATCAAGCCCCAACCAATGCCCCGTACGGTGCATATAAAACGGTTTGTATTTTTCTTCTTTGATAATTTCTTCCCGATCGCCTTGCAATAGCCCCAACTCCATTAATCCGTCCACAATCACACCCACAGCGGTATCGTGCATAGCGCTATAGGGCTTTCCAGGCTGGGCTTGGGCGATCGCTTGCATCTGGGCCTCTAGAACAATTTCGTAAATAATTTGTTGTTCTTTGGTAAACTCCCCTGCCACCGGATAGGTGCGGGTAATATCGGCGTTGTAGTACTGATAGCAACAGCCCGCGTCAATCAATAGTAAATCTTGAGCCTGCATTTGGCGCGTGTTTTCGGTGTAGTGAAGAATGCAGGCGTTAACCCCAGAAGCCACAATGGACGGATAGGCTGGACCTTCTCCACCACTGCGGCGAAAAAGATGCTCCATTGCTGCCTGGATCTCGTATTCATAACACCCCGGTGCTGCCATGGCCATGGCTCGGTGATGGGCTTCGACGGAAATGGCGATCGCCTGCCGCATCAGGGCCAACTCCGACTCACTTTTCACCTGCCGCAGGGGATGGGTCAGGGGGCGGGGATCGGCTAAGGCGGTGGGGCCAACCCCTCGCTTCTGATACTGGGCCATCAACCGCTGCCAGTGGCGCACCATTTTATCGTTGAAGGGGCGATCGCGTCCCATCCGGTAATAAATGCAGTCAGCATTTGCCAGATATTGGGGCAATTTCTCATCCAATTCATCAATGGAGTAAACTTCATCAGCCCCCAGTTTTTCCTTCGCCGCCTCAACGCCCAACCGTCGGCCCGACCAGGTTTCCTTCTCCAAATCCTTGGGCCGCACAAATAGAACAAATTGATGCTCTTCATGGTGGGGAGCTAGCACCGCCACCGCCTCCGGTTCAGTAAACCCCGTGAGATAGTAAAAGTCACTATCTTGGCGAAAGTTATAGTCCACCGTGTGATGATGCACCACCGTAGGGGCACTACGAAACACCGCTGTCCCCTTACCGATGGTCGCCATCAACCGTTGTCGTCGCTGAGCATATTCGTTTTGCATACCTGGGTTTTAACGATTAAAAATCACAATTCGCATTCCGTCTTGGGGTAAATCCGTTGAGGCAAGGGTGAGGGTATTGCCCTCCAACCGTTGCACCGGAACATCACCCATCAAATTCACAAAGGCATCCACCCCCACCAAGTCACAACTCTGCTCATCCGCCGCCGCCGTACGATACTGGGTGGGAATCACAATTTTGGGATTGAGACGGGCGATCGCATCCTTTGCCTGTTGAGGATTGTAGGCTTTAATCCCACCGCCAACCGGAAGCAGCAACACATCCGGGCGACGAATCAAAATTAACTGCTCATCGGTAATCGGCGCTGCCGCCCCCCCTAAGTGGGCAATTCTCACCCCCGACTGCACCCAACGCCACATGATATTGTCACCAAAACGCTCCCCACCCACTAAATCGTGATCGGATAAAATACCCTCAACTTCCAGCCCCCCATCCATGGGATAAATCCCACTGGTAGTCAGTAACTCCGGCTGTCCCGGCAAATGCAACGGATAGCCTTCGTCCAGCAATCTGCTGCTTAACATCACATAATCGACCGTCACACTGGGAGCAGGGTAGCCCGCCGTACACCCGATCGGATCAAAGGGGTTAACCAACAAGCGCTTGCCATTTCCAGTAAACAGGAAACACATATGGCCAAGCCACTGAATCGAAAGGGGAGACGTTTGAGCTACAACAGGTTGCCCTAGCTGATGCCACAGCCCTACACCGACTGCCGCAAATAGACCATCAATGCCATATCGGATTAGTTTTCGTCGCTTCATGCTTCCTGTCCCTCTCACTTAAACCCCTCTCACTTAAACCATGCAGCACTGCGCTAGATGATCGGAGCGCTACGCCGATAACCAGCCATAGCAGCATCCCATCCATCCCCACTTATCATAAACTAACCTGCCTACAAGGTTTTGTCCGGACAGACGCGACCTTCAGTCACCCCTGCCATCAATACTTCTCATGTTCAAACAGCCTCTCATTCAAACTGATAGGAGGCAGTTAAGCAGAAAGCCATTCAATTCCGCTGGTCAAACCCGACCACGGTTGGGGTTCAGCTAGCAGAATAGGCAAAGTAAATAAATTTAGCTTATGCTGAGTTTACTTAGTTTATGGGCAATGTATATGCATACAAATGTGCAATTTATGTGCATATAAATTTGTACATTGATACGGAGATCCTGAGGATTTTTAATCGGTATACTACAGTAGGTTCTGTTCTAAAGTCACATGTCCAATGTAAGCATTTCTGCTATTGATAGCATTTCAACCCATGGGAGATAATTTCATTACCTCTATTAGTAAGAATAATGCCACTACTAACCCCAGAATGTAATGATTGTTAACCGCAAAGATGATACCCATATCCTCATTGCCGATGATGACCCCAATAGTCGCACAAAGGTACAGAAAGCGTTGGTAGACTCAGGGTTCCAGGTCATCATAGTCGGGAATGGCGAAGAAGCTCTAGCAGCCTTATCCCATAATCTGGTGGATCTTGTTTTACTCAATGTGATCATGCCGGGAATGGATGGATTTGAAACGTGCGATCGCATCAAACAAAATCCAGAAACCAGCAACATTCCCATTATCTTCATGACGACCTCCCTAGATCAGAAAAAACGGTTGCTGGGCTTAAGCATTGGGGCCGTAGACTATATCTCCAAACCGTTCCACGTCGCCGAAGTGATCGCTCGGATTAACATCCACCTCAACCTGCAAGCCATGCACGATGCCCTTCAGCAACGGATCATGGAACACGAACATACCATTCAAGTACTAGAAAAAAACAATCACGCCCTAGCTCGCCTTGCGAACCTTGACGGACTCACCCAAATTGCCAATCGTTACTGTTTTGACGAATCCCTCACCGAAGAATGGCTACGCCTAGCCAGAGAACAACAACCCCTGGGCCTGATTCTTTGTGATGTTGACTACTTCAAACACTACAACGACTGCTATGGACATCAAGCCGGGGATGATTGTCTCCGAATCATTGCTCGTTTTTTATACCAATCAGCCCGCCGCCCCGCTGACTTAGTGGCTCGCTATGGCGGTGAAGAATTTGTGCTCTTGCTCCCAAGAACAGATATGGAAGGGATTCAACACATCGCTGAAATGCTTCGATCAGGGGTTGAAGCACTCCAGATCCCCCACACACAGTCCCAAACCCACCAAGTTGTGACCGTTAGTTTGGGAGGATGCAGCCTGATTCCCGACCATGACATCTATCCCGGTACCATTGTCGAACTAGCCGATAAAGCTCTCTATCATGCCAAGGGTAAAGGACGCAATCGATTCTCCATTGCCGATTATATTGGCTCATCAGAAATGTATATGCTCGCCCATGAATCCTCCAACGCATCGGCGGATTAAATCAACGACTTGAGCATTTACAAGAACTTGAATGATAACATCCTCAATTCCTAGCCCCGTGCCATCATGGTTAGAATGCCTTGCTGACCGAGCAAAATTTCCCGCAATAAGGTGATAATCCCAACCCAGAGAATAGGGGTGATATCAACGCCTCCAAAGGAGGGAACCAGCTTACGGAGGGGAATCAGAAAAGGTTCTGTAGGCCAAGCCACTAGGTTAAACGGAAGATGATTCAAGTTAACTTGAGGATACCAAGTCAAGACAATTCGGAGGATAAACAAGACGGTCATCAGGGCAAACCCAATACCCAGTCCCCAAGAGATCAATAAATATGTAGGCATAAGAGAGACCCCAGAACAACTAGAACATAATTACGTCCAGCCAGCGCTAGCTCAAGCCCGCTTCGAGGGCTAAGAACTGGTGTTTTTTATCTAGACTTTGTTGGTTTCATCATAACGTTTAAGGTCATCATCGGATAGCCTAGTGATGTCGGCAATCAGTCTATCGCCCACTTCTAACGTTGCTAAGCCCTGATCAAGGGTCGCATAGGCAACAATGCGATCGCGTCCTTGTTTTTTCGCTTCATAGAGCGCTCGGTCAGCAGTACACAGTAACAAATGGGACGAACTCGATAAGTCCGGCACCGTACTGGCAACCCCCACACTAACCGTTACCTGGGGTCCAACCGTTGAACTCGCATGGGGAATCGCTCGATGTTGCAAGTGATGTTGAACCAGATTTGCAAGGTGAACGGTACCGTCTAAATTCGTATTCGGCAAGATCAGCGCAAACTCTTCTCCGCCGTAACGGGCCGCTAAATCAGCCGGACGATGGGCCACCTGTTCGATAATTTGAGCCACATCCCGTAGGCAGTCATCCCCCCCTGGATGACCGTAGGTGTCGTTGTACGCTTTGAAACAATCAATATCAAAGATAGCTAACCCCAAGGGCAGTTGCTCTCGCTGAAGTCGATTCCATTCGTGCTGGAATCGTTCGTCGAAGACCCGACGATTAGCAATATTGGTCAAACCATCAATGGTGGCTAGGCGATGCAACGTCTGGTTTGTGATGCGAAGTTCTTGACGGAGCGATCGCTCCTTCTGCAAAGCATCTTGTAATTTTTTATGATCAATATACGCCTTAATTGTCCGCCGCACCCGCTGGCGTAGGACCGCCCAGTGAAAGGGTTTGGTCACATAATCAGTCGCCCCAACCTCAAAGGCATAGTCCACCGATTCACTATCATTTAAGCCAGTAATCATCAGAATGGGCGGACATTGGTTGCCATAGCGCGTCTTAAACATCTTGGCACACTCAAACCCATCCATCCCCGGCATGATGGCATCCATCAAAATAATATCAGGGAGTTCCGCTTGAGCCTGGGTCAAGGCTGCTTGGCCTTCATGCGCCACCTGAATTCGATACCCGTCCCCATCCAATACTTTAGACAGCATTAGGGTAGAGGTGACATCATCATCCACCACTAACACTAACGGGCTAAATTCTGGAGCAATATAAGTACTGAGGTCTATATTAGACATGATCTTAAACAAAGGTGACGATAAAGCGTTTCATGAACACTTCTCAGTGAACACTACTCTTTATGGCAAGGTAAGAACAAGACCTAAAAAGTTAGAGTTAAGGGAGCAAACTCTCTATACACTAGCTATTTATTCTTGCAGTAAGAAGGGAGTAGTTTTAGCGCTCTAGAGCGCTCTAGGACAAGAAGCAGAAAAAAGTTCCCATTTTATATTTTATAAGAGGTCTTAACTTAATACAGTCCTATTATAGGGGAACAATCCTTGCACCCAATATTTTGCAATCAGATAGTCATAGCTGTCCCGATCTCAGCCTCCACGTGACCCTACCTAGTAAAAAGTACAGGTGTTAAAGATCAAAACCCTATTTTTTCGATTTCCTGGCCTTTTATTTCGTCTAGATGCGTAATTTTTCTGATCAAGAGAGACTCCTCCAATGGCAAGATCTCGCCACATTCCCCTAAAGATTAATTAATCATTAAGTCATTGGTGATCATGATCAACCATGGATAGAGATCATCCACTCCATCGTCAATATCTGGCCCCATTGTGATCGCATTTGTGGGCCATTTCTATTAATCATGGTGGGGTCTGGGCTAAAGTCTATATGCTATGCTAATGAGCCATCGTGTTTGTTGTTGGACTGAAGGATGGTGATTTTTATGCAACGCCAATTTGACCGATGTGGGCTAGATTGGGGCTATGGCGATTGGCAAAACGATCGCTACCTAGGGGGTGTTGATGGGGAAAAGGGCGATCGCCGTTCCTTTGCGCTCCCTGGTTCTCATCCGCATTACAATCCCGATCGTCCCGGTCAAGTCAACCATATTTTGTTGGAATTGAACCTGGATATTCCCAATCGTTCATACCAAGGACTGTGTAGCATCACCCTCACCCCGGTTCAGAGTGGCACAAATTTACTTGTGCTGGATGCGGTCGATCTCCGTATTGATCAGGTTTTGGTAGGCCAAACGCCCCAATGGTTTTCCTACGATGGCAATCAATTACAGATCCAACTAGCCCAACCGATGGAAGCGGGTAAAGCGGTGACGGTGGCGATCGCCTACCACGTTCACCAACCCCAGCGCGGTCTGTACTTCATCGGCCCCGATGAGCACTATCCCAATCACCCCACCCAAGTCTGGACCCAGGGAGAAGACGAAGACTCCCGCTACTGGTTTCCCTGTTTCGACTATCCCGGCCAATTGGCCTCCTCAGAAATCAAAGTGCGCGTCCCCAAGGCTATGACCGCCATTTCCAATGGCGAACTGGTGGATGTGATTCCTGAAGGAGACGATCGCATTTACCACTGGCATCAGAAAGAAGTCCACCCCACCTATTTAATGACCTTAGCCGTGGGGGAATTTGCCGAAATTCACGACGAATGGCAGGGCAAACCCGTCAGCTATTACGTGGAAAAAGGCCGCAAAAAAGATGCCAAACGGACCATGGGCAAAACGCCTCGCATGATGGACTTTTTGAGCCGTGCCTATGGCTATCCCTACCCCTTCCCCAAATATGCCCAGGTGTGTGTGGCCGATTTCATCTTTGGCGGCATGGAAAACACCTCCACCACCCTATTGACCGATCGTTGCTTGCTAGACGAACGGGCAGCACTGGATACCTTCCGTTCTGAAAGTTTGGTGGTCCATGAACTAGCCCATCAGTGGTTTGGGGATTTAGTGGTGATCAAACACTGGTCCCACGCTTGGGTAAAAGAAGGGATGGCCACCTACTCCGAAGTAATGTGGACGGAGCAGGAATACGGCGCGGCTGACGCGGCGTACTATCGGCTCAATGAGGCCCGCAGCTACATCAGCGAAGATAAATCCCGCTACCGCCGTCCAATGGTAACGCACGTATATCGGGAAGCGATCGAACTGTACGATCGCCACATTTACGAAAAAGGAGCCTGTGTTTACCACATGATTCGGGCAGAATTGGGGGATGATCTCTTCCAGCAGGCCATCCATACCTTTGTGCAGGACAATGCCCATCAAACCGTGGAAACCATTGATTTGGTGCGGGCCATTGACAAAGCCACCGGACGCAACCTCCAGTTCTTGCTGGATCAGTATGTTCTTCGGGGGGGACATCCGGATTATAAAGTCACCTATGGTTGGGATCACAGTAGCAAGTTAGCCAAAATTACCGTCACCCAAACCCAGGTCAAACCAGATGCAGAAGCCTCATCCGACAGTTTATTTGACCTAAACATTCCCATTGGCTTTGGCTTTGTCACATCCGATGCGTCCGACCCAGCGCCAAAATCCAAGTCAGGGCAGGAAACGGAGCCAGAGACGAAGGCGGAAAAAGAGGCTTCAGCAGCGGCGACCGTGACGATCACCCCGTTTACCGTGCGGATTCATGAACGGCAACAGACTTTCTACTTTCCGTTACCCGCCCAGCCAGATTTCATCAGCTTTGATGTGGGCAATCACTGGTTGAAAACGGTGAACCTGGACTATCCCCTACCTAAACTCATTGCCCAAGCGCAGCATGACCCCGATCCGATTTCCCAAATCTATGCCATCCAAGCAATTGGCAAAAAAGGGGGATTGGAGGCGGTGCAGGGGTTAGCGCGGGTGTTGACGGGCGATCGCTTCTGGGGGGTGCGGCTGGAGGCGGCCAAGGCGCTGGCCACGGTGAAGTTGGACCAGGTATTTGCGGCGCTGCTCCCTGGCTTAAGCGATGGGGATGTGCGGGTGCGACGGGCGGTGGTGCAGGGATTGGCTCAGATTAAAACCAAGGCGAGTTATAAGGCACTGAAGGCGATCGCTGAATCCGGTGATCCGAGCTACTGGGTGGAAGCGGACGCGGTGGAAGGGCTGGGGGCGATCGCCGCTAGCTTCATCACCAGCCACCCCACCCCCTCAGAGGAACCCAGCAAGGATGAGAAAAAGGTGATCAAAATTCTGACCTCGGTGCTGGAAACGCGCCAAGGCTGGAATGAGGTGGTCCGCAGTGGGGCGATCGCGGGTCTGAGCAAGCTCACCAGTTCGGAAGCCGCCTTGGATGCAATTTTGCCATACACCGAACTGGGCACCCCCCAACCCCTGCGATTAGCCGCTATTCGGGCCTTGGGCGCGATCGCCCCTGGCCAAACCCCCAATCACCTCGACCGGATTCTCAACCGCCTCGAAGTCATCGCCAGCGAAACGTTTTTCCTCACGCAAGTTGCCGTAGTCACAGCCCTCGGCAAACTGGAAACCCTGAAAGCCGCCAATATTTTGGAGCGGTTGGCCGACCAAACCCCCGATGGTCGGGTCCGTCGTCGGGCGGAAGAAATGGTGGCCAAGGTGCGTAAAGCGGCTAGTCCCGATACCACCATCAAAAAGCTGCAATCGGAACTGGACCAATTGAAAAAGGACAATCAGGAACTACGGAGTCGGCTGGAACGACTGGAGGCCAAAGACCAAAACAACCCGGAGAAAAAAGATTAGCCCAGTTGTTTTCGTTGATGGGAGCGATCGCTCCCATCAAACAACCGCTTTGTAACAACTTTGCAACATAACGGGAAAGACCGGGGTGGGCGATCGCTCCCTCGGTCTTTTTTTGGGGAATAGGGGCGCAAGAGTTTGACCAAACAGCCGCTCAATCTCTCCACACCCCCGCCTAAAAATGTAACTATTCGTGATCTTTCTTCTTTCTATGCAAATTTTTTCCTGTGGAAAACCCCCATTTTCCTGTGGAAAAGTCTCTTTAGAAAGGGGAAAACTAGGGGTCAGAAAGGGGAAAAAACCTTAGTACAGAAAGACTGTAGACAACTCCACTATTTTTCCACAGCCTTACTAATTTTTTTCCACACCATCAATAGATTGCCATGTAGTGATCCCAGGGATTTTCCCCAGTTTTCACAAGCCCTACTACTACGACTATTTTTAAAATTTTTCTTTTCCGGAAAGAAGAGGGTTACAGGAACCTAAGAGGTTTTGAAGTCACCAGAGAAGAGTGCTAGGATATCGTTCCAATGACTTCCTATTTTCACTACTCTGGATATCCTTCAAACCGATGAAGCTGACTTGTTCCCAAGCGGACTTAAATACTCACCTGTCTGTTGTTAACCGAGCTGTACCCTCTCGGCCTAGCCATCCCATTCTTGCTAACGTTCGATTAGCGGCGGATGAACAAACGTTAAGCCTAACCGGGTTTGATTTGAGTTTAGGAATTCAAACGAGCTTTAATGCCCAGGTGGAAACCCCTGGACGGTTAACCTTACCTGCCAAGTTGTTGTCGGATATTGTGTCTCGTTTGCCCGATGGGGACATTACCCTGACAGCGGATGAGAATCAGATGGTAACGCTGACTTGCTCCTCAGGGGAATATCAGGTGAAGGGCTTACCTGCGGATGAATATCCTGAATTGCCGACGATGGAGGAGAGCGATGTGGTTTACCTCCCGGCAGCGGCATTGGGTGATGGTCTGAAGGGGACGTTGTTTGCCACCAGTTCGGATGAAACGAAGCAGCTCCTGACAGGGGTCCATGTGCGAACTGAACAGGATGGCCTGGAATTTGCCGCGACCGATGGCCACCGTCTTGCCGTCGTGCAGTCTGTCTCTGAACCTGCTGACGCTGCCGATGGGGATGGTGATAATGTGCTGGCAACCGGGGATTTTGATGTGACGGTGCCCGGTAAGGCGTTGCGGGAACTGGAGCGGATGTTGCAAATGCAGCCATCGTCTGATTCATCGTCGGGGGCCATTGCTGTTCGTTTCGATCAAGGCCAGCTCATTGTCGATTGGGCCAACCAGCGGCTTACCAGTCGGCTTCTAGAAGGTCAGTACCCCAACTATAACCAGCTCATTCCTAAGCAATTTTCCCGGCAAGTGACCATAGAGCGGAAGTTGCTGATTAGTGCCCTAGATCGGATCGCTGTTTTAGCCGATCAGAAAAATGGCATTGTTAAACTGAGTTTGGACCCTGCCAAGAGTACTGTGCTTTTATCGGTGGATGCACCGGATGTGGGCAGTGGTAAGGAATCGGTGGCGGCTCAAATCTCCGGTGATGCGTTGGATATTGCCTTTAATGTCAAATATTTGCAGGATGGTCTTAAAGCGTTGTCGTCGTCTGAGGTGCAAATGCAGTGTGATACGGCTACTAGTCCGGCGGTGATTTCGCCGTTGGGTGGGGTGAAGATGACGTATCTGGTGATGCC
This sequence comes from Leptolyngbyaceae cyanobacterium, assembly GCA_035284985.1. Classification (GTDB taxonomy): domain Bacteria; phylum Cyanobacteriota; class Cyanobacteriia; order CAKZMO01; family CAKZMO01; genus JAAHGY01. The sequence goes on along the minus strand of JAYKIC010000456.1, from coordinate 5,606 downwards.
TGTGCAAATTCGTTCTTAAGTTTCGTTCTTAAGTTGTAATTGAGGAGGGGCGATCGCCCTCATATTTCATTACCACCAGCGGCATCGGTAACACACTTGCCAGACCATAGGTGAGGCGAAACTTGCGCCTTAAGCTGAGCGGAATGTCCGCCAATGTCGTGATTTGGAAGCCCAACTGGGTGTAAAACTGGACCCGTTTTTGCCCCAGGCATTCCAGAAAAAGCGGCTTAGAGGCTGCCTGAATCAGGTGTTGGACTAAGGCACTCCCCAAGCCTTGACCACGATAGCCACGGGCAATCACTAAGCTCCCCAGCTCTTGGGCATCGGCAAACGGTCTAAGTTGACCACAACCAATGACCTTCTCTTCCTTGACGATTACCCAAAACTGGGACCACCGGATTTGGGTCGGGTCTAGCCCTGCGAACAACACTAACCTCCGAATCGACCACTGATCCTCAGCGGTGGCCGATTTTAGTTGGTAGGGGTGGGGGACTGACATGGGCGATTGATTTTGCATTTATCGTTTTGATCGACAGAATGGCAAACCTAATATGCCTAGACTTTGGGTTAATTCAACAATAAAATAACTGCGTTGATCAATTTGACAAACCGTACCTTGAAGTTGCAGAAACTTCCATTCAGTCCCGGTGGTGACTCCGCCATAAACGATGGCTGGTTCTGCCGGGTCACGTTGATTGAATAATTGAGCCGCCATCATATAAGCAAAGAATGGGTTGACAACTGGTCAACCCATTCTTTCGATAAAAAGTAGACTATAGAATCATCCAACAAGGAAATTAAATGCAGAGTGACTTCCTCTTATGATTGTAGTTTTGAGTCATCTAAAAACAAAAGTCGTGGAGGCTATTAGATGGAACTCCTTGTAGTGTAATTGAGGAAATATCCACAAGTGTGTTGAATGTTGCTTGAATCATTGTCTCGGTCGATTTTAACAGTCAGGTACAAACCTCCTTGTTAACTAATCTGCTGAAACACAGGATGCCAGAACTTGAAGTCGTTACCTTAAGGAAGGTGTTTATTCCGCTTCGTTCCTGACTCTTTTAATGTAATTCAAAACACATCTATGGGCAAGAGAAATGGGATAATTGTTATATAAAATGAGCAGTGGCTCAGCTTTGATTAAAAAATGTTTATAGCCGACTCAATTCTACTCACCATACCCCTCGCTACAGTATTGATTCAGGCTATTTACTAAGGTCTCCTGCTGGGAAAAAGTGCTTTCTAGTTGTTGGTAGGCGGCCTCTGCCGTATCCATGTTTTGTTCCCCATAGGCCGCCACAATCGTTTGAGCGTTTTGACTAATATCGCCATAAAACTGTTGGAATCGGGCTTGAAACCCCTTCAAATCACCGTTAGCCAACTCAACCTCATTCAGGTTGGTCACGGCAAGCTGGGTGGTGGTGGCAATTTGTTTGAGGGCGTTGATATCGGGGGGGGTGGTTTGGGTGATATTTTCCAGGTCGCCTTCGGTTTGGTTGATGGTGGTAATTAAGCGATTGCATTGGGACACTTTATTGCTGCTACAACTGCTGATGAAGAGGGCCATGGTGGCACTAAGCATGACCCTTTTGATCCAGGGGGATCGGTAGTGGGTAGAAAGGCCAGGGAGCCTTCGCTGCTGTGGATATTCCGTAAGTGTGGGTTTTGACTTAAACCAGATCACCATCCTGAGTGTCTCCTTTGTTGGCTGATTGGCGTGAATCCCTTACAAGCGCCATGTGAATTGTATACAATGTATCGGAATCATACCCTATTGGTTTAGTGATGAATTTTTTAACCAATCTCTTGTCTGGCCCTAGTTTGGGGAGCGATCGCCGTCGTCAGCGAGCTGGAATTGTCAAAACTGATCATGAAATTGGCATCATGCGTCAAGCCTCAACGATTGTGGCTACCGTGCTCAAGGAGATGGGTGAGCGGGTGAAACCGGGGATGACCACGGCAGATTTGGATCAATATGCCGAGCAACGAATTCGGGAAATGGGCGCTACACCGAGTTTTAAGGGGTACTATGGTTTTCCTGCTTCCATCTGCTCCTGCATCAACAATGAGGTGGTTCACGGCATTCCCAGCCGTAAAAAAGTGATTCGGTCAGGGGATGTCCTTAAAATTGACACGGGAGCCTATTACAACGGTTTTCATGGGGATTCTTGTATTACGGTGGCGGTGGGGGCGGTGAGTGATGAGGCGGCCAAGCTGATCCGAGTGGCGGAAGAAACCCTTTACCAAGGGATTGCCCAGGTCAAGGCGGGTAATCATTTACTCGATATTGCTGGGGCGATTCAGGATTATGCCGAATCCCATGGGTTTAGTGTCGTGGAGGATTTTACGGGCCACGGAGTTGGGCGCAATTTGCACGAAGATCCCTCTGTATTTAATGTGCGGACGCGGCGGTTGCCCAATGTGAAATTACGGGCGGGGATGACCTTGGCGATCGAACCGATTTTGAATGCAGGATCGAAGTTTACCCGCACCTTGCCCGATCGGTGGACCGTGGTGACGCTGGATCGCGCCCTCTCGGCCCAGTTTGAACATACGGTCTTGGTGACGGAAACCGGATATGAAATTCTCACCGATCGCACCCCATTAGCGGTGTAGCAAACGACTGGTGGGATAACTGGACTAATGGTGGCTAAACCACCGCATTAAGACTCCCGCCAGCCGATTGGAATTGTGCCGGATGCGGCCATTAATCTCATCCATCACGTTCGCTACGACGATGCGGCGACCCAGTGCCAAAATTTCAGGTCGATCGAAGAAGACCGGGGTTGAGCCATTTTTGGCATATTCAATTAGGGTTTCAGCCGATGGCGATCGCCGCTGTACCAGTACGGCATCAAATAAAGGCCGACCACAGGCCCGATCGATGGCGCGAATATGGTCGGCGACGCTGTATCCTTCGGTTTCGCCCTTTTGGGTCATGATATTGCAGATATAAATGCAGGGCACCCGACGGTGGGCGATCGCCTCCGCAATGTCCGGCACCAATAGGTTAGGAATAATACTGGTGTACAGACTTCCCGGTCCAATGGTAATGTAATCCGCCTCGTGAATGGCTTGGATGGCACGGGGTAGGGCTGGGGGATCAGTAGGAATGCAGCCAATGGAGGCAATCTGGCCCCCCGCTTCGGTGATACTGGATTCCCCCTCAATCCGCCGACCATCGGTGAGGGTGGCCCACAACTTAACATCACTCAGGGTCGCGGGGAGGACTTCCCCTTTAATGGCGAGTACTTTGGAACTGGTGGCGATCGCCCGCTCCAAATCCCCCGTTACCTCATTCATGGCGGTCAGAAACAAATTGCCAAAACTATGCCCTTCCAACCCATTCCCCGCCTTAAATCGATACTGGAATAGCTCCGTCAGTAACTTTTCCTCATCGGCCAACGCGGCCAAACAGTTGCGAATATCCCCCGGTGGTAAAATGCCAATCTCCCGCCGCAATCGTCCCGACGAGCCGCCATCATCGGCCACCGTGACAATGGCGGTAATGTTGGTGCTGTAATGCTTTAAGCCCCGTAGCAGGGTAGATAATCCCGTGCCCCCGCCCAATGCGACTAATTTAGGGCCGCGATGGAGGCGGCGGTAAGCCACCAGGCGATCCACCAGTTCCTCATCTCCATCCGGCATCAACACTTCAGTGATTGCCCCCAATGTGCGCGTTTGTCCCCAAAACAGCATCAAGAGGCCCAATCCCAGTACCATGGGGCCACTGACCGAGTTGGGGATGAGGTCTGTTACTTCCGCCAATAGATTGCCAATAAAGCGGCTGAGCCGAAAGACGGGCGCTTGTTTCGTCCAAATGGCCAGCCCCAGGACAAATAATAACCCCCCTAAGGCGCTGAGAAAGAGCCAACGTTTGATAAACAGGCCAGGAGCTAGCCATTTAAACCAGCGATTCTTGAGCTGCTGGGAGGAACGGGAGCGGGAACTGAGGCTGGACGGCTTAAAGGTGCGTCGAGGAAGTTTGAAGGACATGGGTGCTGAAATGGGTGTGCTGGAATGATGGCTCTAGCATGACTAGCCAGTTGTCAGAACAGGTTTGAACCGTTGGAGCCTGGTTATTATTATTTCATTTTGCCAAGACTCCACATTTCTCCAAGTTCCAGAATATACGGGGATGCCGATGAACGGGGGGGATTTTTAATCGGTGGCCGCTGATTCGGATAGGATAGGGGGCAAGGCGATCGCCCTATCATCCCCTGATCTATTCTTTTATATAACCATGAAATTATTTGACTGGATTGGTTTTCTGTGCTTTGTCATCAGCTTACTGATCCTGTGGGAGTTTCGGGAAATTCTTCTGTTGCTCTTCATGGCGATCGTGTTGGCCACCGCCCTCAACAGTATTGTCCGTTGGCTCCAACAACGATTCCGAATTCAGCGCGGACGGGCAGTATTGGCCACCCTTTGTATTGTGATCGTGGGTGGCGGGCTGCTCACGGCTCTGATTTTGCCTCCCTTTATCGAGCAAATTTTGGAACTAGGGGAGTTAATTCCCAAGGGAATTGCCACGGTGAATGCTTGGCAACAAGACCTCCGCAGCACCGATCTGAATGCCCAATTGCCAGATTGGTTTCCCCCTGTATCCGAAGTGTTGGACGAAGTGGAATTACCTGCGGTTGGCGATATGGTGCAGCAGGTGGGGAGCATTATTCAGCAGGTATTTGGCAACTTTTTAGGGTTCTTTTCCAGTACGGGGGCGATCGCGCTTCAGCTTTTGCTGATTGTGGTTCTCACCATCATGATGTTGGTTGATCCCACTGGCTATCGGGGATTGTTCTTGTTGTTATTTCCTTCGTTTTATCGCCGTCGCGCCGACGAGATTATGGCTCAATGCGAGGAAATATTGCTGGCCTGGATGGGCGGTGTATTCCTCAGCTCCATTTTTGTTGCGTTCACCTGTGCCATTGGCCTTTGGTTCCTGCAAATTGATTTAGTTTTTGCCCATGCTTTGCTGGCAGGCTTGTTTAACGTTATCCCTAATATTGGCCCTACTATCAGCGTCATCTTTCCGGTGTTCGTCGCCCTGATTGACATTAACGTTCCCGGTAAGGCCATTGGTGTTATTTTGCTGTACGTGTTTGTTCAAAATGCGGAAAGTTATTGGTTTAGTCCGATGGTAATGCGGCATCAGGTGTCTATGCTCCCCGCTGCTACGTTGTTGGCCCAGTTGTTTTTTGCTAAGTTTTTTGGTCCTATTGGTCTTGTTTTGGCTTTGCCCCTAGCTGTGGTTTCTAAAGTCTGGATTCAGGAAGCTTTTATCCGGGATATTTTAGATCAGTGGCAGCAAGCGCCATTTTTACTAAGCAAATCTCAGATGCTTGAGGAGACAGCAGACGGAGAAAATGATCAAATCGAAGATGTTGAAGACATCGAAACGAATACTGACTCTGAATTGGAGAATGGGATAGTCGCGATGGGACTCAAGGAAGAGCAAGAAAAAAAAGAATACACCGGAGAGGCTGATTGACTGACAAAACTCAAACTACCCTCACCCCAACCCCTCTCCCAGAGCGGGAGAGGGGCTTTCGACCCAAGAACCTGGTTTGAAGTCCCTTCTCCCCTTGTGGGAGAAGGGATTTAGG
>JAYKIC010000455.1:0-8347 GCA_035284985.1 Leptolyngbyaceae cyanobacterium | reverse complement strand
ACCTGGGTAGACCCAGAATCGTCCCTTGCCGGAACCACCCGTGTCTATAGCTATCTGGGTAATCCTAATTTGCTGGCGGGATATTTGATTCCGGCAACCTTTCTAAGTGTGGCGGCATTTTTCGTCTGGGGGGATTCGCTAGCCAAAATCAGACAACAATCGGCAACCTGGCTGACCCCAGTGGCCCAACTGAAGGAGTCCCAGCCCAAATTATGGGCCATCCTCTGGACCATCGCGTTTGGCATCAGATTGTTCGTCACCCCCAAAGGCTTGGCCCTAATCATGGCCATTGTCCATTCTACCTGTCTCGTTGTCACCTGTAGCCGGGGGGGGTGGTGAGGATTTTTGGCCGGGAGTTTTGTGTTGCTGCTGCTCATGATTCACTGGATTGGTCCCCATTTGCCCAAATTTTGGCGGCGGTGGTCTCTGCCGTTGGTGCTGGGCGGCAGTACGGGCAGTCTGGTGGTGGCGATCGTCACCATTAGTCCGATTCAGGAACGGTTTTTCAGCATTTTTGCGGGACATGAGGATAGCAGCAACAGCTTTCGCCTGTTTGTTTGGCAAGGCGTGACCCAAATGATCCAGGCGCGGCCTTGGCTGGGGATTGGTCCCGGTAATGATGCCTTCAACCTGGTCTATCCCTTTTACCAGGTACCGGGCTATACAGCCCTGAGTGCCTATTCGATTCTGTTGGAAATTTGGGTGGAAACGGGGATCATTGGCCTGCTTTGTTTTCTCTGGCTGATTGTGGTGGCGTTGGTGCAGGGATGGATTGCAATCCAACGGCTGCGGCAAACTGGGGATCGGCAAGGATTTTGGTTGATGGCGGCGATCGCCACTATTTTTGGCATGATGGCTCATGGGGCCGTGGATACGGTGTGGTATCGCCCCCAAGTGAGTGTGTTGTGGTGGCTGACCATCGCCATTGTGGCCAGTTATTATCAGCCGCCCCAATCCGCTGCACCCCCTTCCCCACCATCCGCCGCACCCTCTTCCCCAACAACGTAATCAAATGACGTAACCATGGCCCGTTCTGCCATTACCCTTCGGAACCATCCCTTTCCCACCTTCTTGTATTTGGAGTGGGGCTTGTTGCTGTTGGCGATCGCCATGGAACTACTCGGCCCGTTGCGAGGCGTGTTGGCGCGATCGGCCCTCTTGCCGATTATTCCCCTAATTTTATTTGGGGTGATGGGACTCTGGCTTCCCACCCGTCATCCCTGGGTGCAGTGGCTCCATATCGGTGGGCAGATGGGGTTGATTATGGTGGGCACCTTTGGCTTCATTGGCCACATTTTCCCCTTTCCTCACCTGATTATGGTATTTCGGAGTGCCCTGATGTTTCAACGGCTATGGGGACGGGGCTTGGTGACGGCGATCGCCTTTCTCCTCTTCATCACCGCCACCATACAACGGCTTCAGATCATTGGGCAGCAGTTATCCACCATTAGCGGCAATGGGGTTGATATGGAAGCCTTCATCCAACGGATACTGCTGACCTTTAGCCTGACCTTTTCGGCCCTATTGGCCCTAGCCCTCCTAATGATTTTGCTCATGATGAATATATTGTTAGCAGAACGGCAAAGTCGGGACCAGGTAGCCAAAGCCAACCAACAACTGCGGGATTATGCCCTGCGGATTGAAGCCCTAGCCATGGAGCAGGAGCGCAGCCGCATTGCGCGGGAAATCCACGATTCCCTCGGCCATATCCTCACCGCGTTAAATTTGCAAATTGAAGGGGCGATCAAACTGGCGAGTCGTCGTCCAGAGCAAGCCCAACGCTTTTTGCAGGAAGCGAAAAATCTGGGATCAGCCGCCTTGGGGGAAGTGCGGCAATCCGTGGCCACGTTGCGGACTAATCCGCTTCAGGGCAAGACGTTGGAGGAGGCGATCGCTACCCTCACCGAAGATTTTCAACGGGCTACCCAAATTCAACCCCAAGTTGACCTACAACTCCATCAAATGCCTTCATTAGAAGTTTCAACCAGCCTCTATCGAATCATTCAGGAAACCCTAACCAACATCATTAAACACGCTGATGCCACTGCTGTAACGATTCAACTGATCTCAGATCCTACCCAATTGATATTAACGATGATAGACAACGGTAAAGGGTTTGATCGGATTGCCAGCCAGCACAGTGGCTTTGGCCTCCAAGGCATTCACGAGCGGGTTGCGGTCCTCAATGGCCAATTGCAGATCCAGAGCGCACCGGGTCAGGGCTGTCAGATTACGGTGCGCTTACGGTTGTCCCAAAATAGAGAGTTAGTCCCCTAAGCTAAAACAGGTGCCCATCGATCGCCCCAGTCGTTCTACGGCCAATGATAGCGATCGCACCGTTCCCACCAAATACGCCAAACTAATCCCCCACCACAGTAAGCCGCTACCATATTGCTGGGTGTGGGTGAGGGCAGACGCATGGGTACCTGCGCTAAAGCAAAATCCATAGGCGGCGATCGCCCCACTCACCGTCAAGCCAGCCCCCAACCAGCGTGGTCCCCAGCCCCAGCCCACGGCAATACCCAGTAATCCGAGGATAATGGCGGCAGCGATCGCCACCGGGGCTTGATTCCCACTCCAAGTCCCGCCATAGAAAAAGCCTAATAGGGCACCAGTGGCCATATGGGCCAAAATGGGACACAGTTGGCGGCAAAAAGGGGGAAGCGATCGCCAACGTTGCACCCCAGTCATGCCTCCCGCTAGGGCCAAGCTCACATTGAGCGCCATCGTATACCCCCAAGCTGAGTGGTCACGGGTAGTCCCCAATCCCCCAAAAATCATCTGGGAAAAGGCTGTAATTGATAACCACACCAGCAAGAGGGTGGGGATCACAGTGAGTATGATTTGGCGAGGGGTCCGGCCTAACCTAGCATTAGTAAAGCGAACTCCAGTCAAATCAGCGCCACGAAAATCACAACCCCGAACATCAGCTCCGGTAAAATCAGCATAACGGAGGTTGTGGTTACGGAAGGAGCGATCGCGCCAGTCTTGCCCGGAAAAATCCAGATTTGACATAGATTTCATGGCCGTCATCTTGTCCCATCACGCCATCACTATTTCGCCCCCTAGCCTACGCCAGCGGCATCTGATACGACAAGATCACATAGCGAATCGCCCCCAACCGACTTAAAAACGCCAACCCCGACGTTGCCCCTGTGGACGAAGGATCGACCGCTTTCATCAACCGATTCACCACGGGATAAGTGGGGAGGGTATTGGGGGTAATATCCTCAATTTTGAGCGACGATAACCCTTTAGTCTCAGCTAATTGGGCATATTGGGCAAAGGTCCAAAAATTAATCGGTGGATTATTTTCAGCGGTCAATTTTCCGTAGGAGCGGGTGACTAAAAAATTCGTCACCCCTTCAAAAGCCTTCCAAATTGCGCCCAAACCGTTAGGGATCAGAAAGTCGCACAGCACCAATCGTCCTCCCGGTGTCAGTACCCGCCGGACTTCCGCAAAAAAATCTTCGCGGCTGGGGAAAGCAAAAATACATTCCACCGCCAACACTAAATCAAAGGATTGGTCCGCAAACGGTAGCTGACAGGCATTACCCTGGACGAAAGTAATTTGGTTGGTCCCCCGTGGCTGAACCGTTTGGGTTGCCCGGTCCACCTGTTCCCCATTAATATTGATCCCGGTGAGTTGCAAATTTTGGTACTCGCCATTGAGCAGGGCAACGGTGCCGCCAAACCCACAACCCGCATCCAAAATCCGCAAACCGTCATGGATGTCCCCATGGGCCAGCAGTTGACGGGACAAGCCCTCAGCCGCTTGAAAAAAATCCTCTAGGGAACCATCAGCGGTAGCCGGATCGGGCCAAAACCCCCAATGAATATGCTTGCCAAAAGCTTGCAGAGCGGCTGCATCATTTTGGGCAAATAATCGGGGTAAGTCATCAAAGTAAGGACGGGTCATATGCAATTACAATTTTCCTGAGTCGTGCTCTTTTGAAAAAGCTCTATCAGATTAGCGCCAACGGCGGGGACCGTCACACCAATTACATGTTTTTCAATAAAAAGATACGTATGAACTGCTCTAGTCACCTATGCCATCAGCCTGTGCGATGAGTTTGCGTTTTCTCCCTACCACAATTTTGATGTTGCCCCTAGCCGTTCCCCTAGGGTTTTATGTCGTTGGCCAATACCACCGTCCGCCGCGCCAGGAAATAGCTTACCCCCTGTTTCATGGGATTGATTACCAGCGTCATGTGGAGACCAGTCCCCACCCCTACGTGATCCATCAAATCACAATTGATTTGACGGCGGCGGGGGTCCAGCCCTTTGTGACTCCGCCATCCCCTCAGGGGGAATTACCAGATGTCACCATTGGGGAGAGCGGAGGGCTGAATCGGCCCGAAACTGCCGTGTTAGCCCAAACAACGGGGGATTTTTTGCAGCGATTTGAGCTGCAATTAGCGATTAATGCCAATTATTTCTACGAGTTTGAGGAAAAAACTCCCTGGTGGGTTTATCCCCGTAAGGGCAATGAGGTCTATGCCTTGGGGGAGGCGATCGCCCCCAATCCCCAAAACCCTGAGGGTCCGGCCATGCACTACGGGGTGCCCCGGCAAAACTGGCCAGCCCTCTGCTTTGCTGCCGATCACCGTGCCCGCATTGAACCCTCAGGCACCTGTCCCAATGAGACCCGCCATGGGATTGCCGGACGGGATTTGTTAGTGGATCACGGTAAAGCCCTTACCCAATTCCCGAATCAGCGTGGGGATAAACCCTATGCCCGTGCTGCCGTTGGCTTGGATGCAACGGGACAGCAGCTCCAGATTGCAGTAATTGATGGGAAACAACCCCACTACAGTGAAGTACTATTGTTGGTGGACCTAGCCCAGTGGTTTGAACAACTGGCGGTAGATAGGGCGATCGCCCTAGATGGGGGCGGTTCCAGCACAGTGGTGATCAATAATGGCTCCGGTCCCACCCTACTCAATGCCCCCATTCAAGCCAAATGGCCCATGACCCAACGCCCGATCGCCAACCATCTGGGATTCTACGCCTTACCGGTAACCCCGTGAGACCTTACCCTTTCAACCGATTCCTCCCCGGTTTCCGCTTCCCCTTCTGAATTCCCATTGAATTCCCCGTCACCATTGAATTTCCCGTCACCATTGAATTCCCCGTCACCATTGAGTTTAGACTCGTCATCCAGTTCAGACTCGTCATCCAGTTCAGACTCGTCATCCAGTTCCTCATCCGTTCCCCTCTCGATGTTGGTCTCTGCTGCTTCCCCCGTCGTTAACAACACAGAGGCCGGATCACCGATTTCCTCATCGTTATTGGGCAAAGGCATATCCAGATCGGCTTCATTGATCACAGCCCCCAACACCCGCACCGTTGTCGTTTCCGAGTCAATAAATTGTTCGATGGCACTCATCAGCAACCCTTCCTCGGTATAACCCGGACGAGTCACCAGTACTAGACCATCACTATAAGGTTCCATTAACAGCGCATCATTACAGCGGCTGAGGGAGGGACAATCTAACACCACTAAATCGAATCGTCCCTGGGCATCTTTTAGGGTGCGATGCATTTCATTGGATTCCAAAATCGCTGCGGGTTGTTGCTGGACACCCGGATGGGGCAGGATGTACAAATTTTCCACCGATGGCACGAGGCGGATAGAATTCTGGGTCGGGTCGTAGTAACGAATGGGGTTTAGATTTCTATCCACATCCACTTCAGCATCCAGAATATGGGCATGGGATGGCGATCGCAAATCCATTTCCATTAGTAACGTCCGCTTCCCAGCAAGGGCGGAAGCGATCGCCAAATTATAGGCCGTAAACGTCTTTCCCTCTCGATCCAGGGTACTCGTCACCACCACCACCTTCGGCGGAACTTTTCCTGCCGCCCGTTTCAAATTGGAACGAAACCGCTCAAACGCCTCCAGATAAGAAGACCGTAGGGGCAAAGCCCCCGTGCTTGCCCCCATGCTTGCCCCCATGCTTGCCCCCATGCTTGCCCCCGTGCTTGCCCCCGTGCTTGCCCCCGTACTGGCCCCCGTAATCACAGGTACCCAACGGGGGTGAACATCATCCAAGGGCACATGGGGCAGCAGTCCCAAAATTGGCACCTCCTGCTCCCGTAACACTTTCTGTAAATCCGAAACCATATGGAACGTCGGATCGGCACTGTCCAGGAAAAAGATGAGCGCTCCCCCCACCCCAATGCCAATCATACTGCCAAGCAACAGCACCACAATGGGACTGGACGTTTCCACCTCCGGCTCCTCCACCCTAGGAGCTTGGGCAATGACAAAATTGCCAACCGTTTCCTTTTCCGCCAATGTCACATCCGCTAGCCGAGCTTCTATATCGTTTAAGAAAGCTTGTTTGAGCGCAACATTTTGGGCCAATTCGGCCTGTTTAATCTGTTTATTAGGCAGCTCCGCATATTCTTCCCGCAACTGCTGCTCCAAATTTCGTTGAGTAATCAGCAATTGCTGTTGCCGTTCCCGCTCCGCATCCAGCGAGACCAATTGATTCGCCAACTGTTGTCGGGCTGGGTCAAGGCTACTGTTCTGACGAATTTGATCGGCACTGGGTAATTCAGTTATGCCATTTTGGCCCCCAATCACCTCCGCTACCCGCTGCTGCAAAAGTGCTTCGTATGCCTGTTGTTGGTTGATTAACTCCACCATTTGGGGATGCTCTGGACGTAATCGCTGCTGCAACACCGCCATTTGACTTTCATTTTGATAAATCAATGCCCGCAAATTAGCAATAATCGGGTCCGAACTCAGGGCGGAAGAGGCATAAGCCTGATCGGGATTAAGGCCCAAACGCGCTTGCAGCGCCTCAATTTGGGCCGTTAAACTCACCAAGGCCAGTTCAATTTCCCGTTGACTGTTTTGGCTTGCAGAAATTGAATTGATCAGAGAGCCATCCTGGGCCGACGCTAAGACGGGAGCCTCAGTCCGAACATATGCTTCTAATTCAGCTTCAGCCTGTCGGACATCCGCTTCCACCCTGGGTAATAGCTCGTTGAGGTTTTCCTTAATCCGTGTGATCTGAATGGCATTAAAAACCCGGCTCTGCTCTACAAGGGCTTCTAAAAATAATTCGTTAATTGAATTAGCCCGCGCCTCATTCTCATCGGTGTAAACTACCGTGACTTGAAAGCTATCTTCCGTTAAAACAGTCGCTTTAACGTTGCTGCGAAGGGTTTTTGGGGAAATGGCTTCACCTTGAGCGGCCACCGCTGCCGCCACCGCATCCACAACCTCGCTGGAGATTAACCCTGTGCCTGTCACTCCCCTCGCCTGTTCTTGAATGGTCGCTGCTGTGGCTGAGAAGGTAACGGGCGGCGGCGCATACACTAAAATACCCTTGGACTGGTAGGTGGAGGGAGGGGGCGGTTGCAGTGCGACAAACCCAGATACCGCAGTGACTCCAGCAAACCCAACAATGCCTGCCAAATAATGTCGCTGAAACGCTTTGAGATATCGAGTGACAATGGGTGGAGCCATGGGCTTTTCTCTGGATTAAAAAATTACATATGTTGATGGCGTTGAGTTGACGGTTAGTTATTTGACCCGGATGGACCAAAGAGACTATCGGCACTTTGACTCAGGGTATCGAAGAAAAGCAAAAACCCCAATACATCGCGGAATGGCTGGGTAAAGGTGTTGAGATAAGCGGAAATCCGGTTTAAGAGACTGCGCTGGATCACCAAGACATCATTATTCTCTAGGACGATATTTTGGGTCATGTCTCCGAGCAGTGCTGCTTTAGCATCCAGTTCAGTGGTGGTTACTTGCCCGGTGACAGGGTCAAAGCGAATGAGGCCAATTTTACGGATGTTTGCTTCGGTTTGCACAGGACTAATGGCGGTCACAGCATCGACAAAGGTGCTGCCGTTGGGCAGGTCGAGGTTGCCAATCCGAGTAGGATAGCTGAGCACTCTGATCGTAATCGCAGGTTGGGCTAAGTTGGACTGGGCAATCAGGGTACGGTCATAGCCTTCGGCTTCAAGGGCGGTGAGGGCGGGGACGATGATAACATCGCCATCTTCCAGACGAACATCCGGTAGGTTCTCTCCTTGGGCTAGGGGGTGAAACAGGTCGATGTTTTGCTCTAGAATTTGGGCGACTTGTCCGGTGCGATCGCGCACCGTCCGGCGAATCTGTACAGTGGCTAAATTAGCCAAACGGGTGACCCCACCAGCCGAGAGAAGGGCCGTGGCCAGTTGGGGACTTTCCAAGGGATAAAAACCAGGTCGCACGATTTCCCCTAATATCGTCACACTCACTGGGCGGCGGGCAACCAAGGTTAAATCCACCACCGGATCGACAAAAAAGCGATTCATTTGCTCTTGCAGAAATACTTTAGCT
>JAYKIC010000454.1:0-9448 GCA_035284985.1 Leptolyngbyaceae cyanobacterium | reverse complement strand
TGTTGCTCCATATAAAAGTGCCGGATCGCTAATCGGGAGGGCGATCGCGTCTGCTTCGATAAGTTGGCCTGTGTACCAGTGCATGGGGGAGTGGGATAGTGGGGAGTGGGATAGTGGGTTGAATCAGAAACAGTGTACACAGATAGATCGCCTTTCCAACGCCTCAAGGCTTCAACGCTCCCACTTCCACACTCCTGCCGATTTCCGCCGAGCGCCTTGCAGCATCGGCCACCTTGAGGGCATACAGGCTTTCCTCCGGCGTAATATAAAGTGGTTGGTGATGGGCAATGGCATCCAAAACCATGGCTGTGTCTTTAGCAAAGAGTCCTCTACGGCTACTAACCATTAAGGCTTGCCTACCATTAGCGAGAATCAGTTCTCCCCCGTCAGCGTCCAGCAGTAAGCGACCGGTGGAACCGTGAACATCAAACCGCCGTTCCCTCGACCAAAAACACTCGCCTTTACCGTAAACGACTTCTGCCCACAAGCCGCTAAAAAACCGGAGACTGGCGCTACAGAGAACCGCCGCATACATGGGTTGCTGAGGCGAGGGTGTAAACCGTTGACCGTCTGAATTCCAGTATTGACAGGTGCAATGGACGCTCTCTACCGCACCAAACAAATCAATCAAGCGCTGGATGCGGGATAAGGCTGCCACTAAGGGAAAGCCAAATTCAAGGGCATTGTAACTCCACCGTTGTGGAGCAGGATTGTCCCCTTTAAAACTGGTGGAATGACAGTAGCGGGGGATGCCAATCTGCGGTAGAGCCTTTTGCAGGGTGGTGTGAATGCCGCTGAGTCGTTCAATATGCTCCACATGTAAAAGCCGTTGGCGCGATCGCCCCAGTTCAATCAAGGATTCTGCCTCCTCCACCGCCAACGCTAGGGGATACTCCACCACCACATGCTTATCCGCCATCAGCGCCGCTCGAACCATGGCACCGTGTAAATGATTGCGCGTAGCCACCACCACTAAATCAATATCAGCCCGTTGGACTAACGTGGACCAATCCGATGCAATCCTTACCTCATGGTCAGTCCCTAGGGCCGCATTGGTCCTGCCTGTATGGTAGATAGCGGCGATCCCATGGGGGCGATCGCCTTGACCAGACACCCCAACCAAAAGGGCACGATCCATTTTCCCCAGAGCCTCTGCCCGTTTTTGCGCCGCATACCCTGTACCCACCAAACCAACCCGCACAACCATGTTCTACTATCCGTTACAGAAGCACCATACAAGGAAACCCTTTCAAAAAATCTGGGTTCAAGTCATAGAATTCTTGGCCATACCATTAGGGTTCTGCCAATTAAAAAGATACCAAGGTTGGGGGGCAGAGGGCTGTGCCCCAACGGGTACTTTATTTTTTGCAAGTCCCTTATCTAAATTTGGTTGCATTACATGTAAGTTTTATGTCAAGTGTTTCAGGAACAGGCTAAAATGCAGTCAGAAATCTACAGACTAGGTTTTGACTGTGCATGAAACATCTCAGGCTCTGCTTGTGGAGGATTACATACTCTTAACAAGTCCCTAGTCTTTACCTGCTAAGGTATTACGCATCTACCTGCCCTTACCTTGATGTCCTTGGATAATCTGCTTATCAGAATATTGGGTCTGATTGAGAAATCTGGCTTAGATTAAGCGATTCTTGTTACTAAATTTAAGGTTAAAGGGCTATCTAGTTCAATCAGGCATTCGACGTAAAATCTAGACCCTGCGCTTGTTCATAACCATTTTACCCAGTGACGCTCAGTCCACGTAACGATTCTTCCCGTTTTTCCCATCCAACCGTTGGGCATCCTCCAACGGACAGTTGGGGTTCAACTGCGGAACCTCTTAATTCCCCCCAGAGGGCAGCAGCGTTTGTCAGCCTGCGAGTCAAGTTACTAGTTGGCTTTAGCTTGATTTTCAGCGTAGTTTTCGCCGGAGCATTTCTCTGGTTCTATAACTTCACCACTGACAAAACCATCAGCCGACTACGGGCCGATCTGAAATCGACCCTAGAAGGGGCGGTAGAAGGAGTAGATGTAGATGAATTAATTTCACTGTACCAAGAAGGAAAACCTAATGAGGAGGGCTTTTCAGACGATCCTCGCTATCTTAACCAACTAGAATGGTTTGCCACGGTCAAAAGTATTGAACCCCGTGCTTGGCTTTACTCGTTCATAGTGATTGGTCCCGAAGAACTAGAAGGACAACCACCCCTCTCCCGCGAAGCTATTAACCCAATTCCCCTGGATCAGTATCAAACGATTTGGCTAGTGGATTTATGGGCCAACTATCCAGAATATCGGGATCAGCGGGCGGCTAAGTTCCTGTACAAGGATCGACGGACCAGTTCCATTTCGGTGTTAGTGAAATATCAGCAACGGGTAGTGGAAGAGGAACAGATTTACCAAGATGACTGGGGCACCTGGTTATCAGCATTTGCGCCATTGAAAAATGATGAGGGGCAAGTTGTAGCGATTCTAGGTCTGGATATTGAAGCCGACTATGTTTTTAAGTTGCAAGATGAGATCCGGCAACGGGTGTTGCTGTCCTTTGTGATTACCTATGGCATTCTTTTTGTTCTGATCTATGTCTTGTCGGGTGTTTTAACTAAACATTTAACCGATTTGACCCGTTCTGCGGAACGGATTGCAGCGGGTAATTATCGGCAATCTCTTTATCTTGCCCGTCTTAATCGTTCCAGCAAAATTAGGGAGCCAGTTGCTCGACACCCATGGTTGATGCGGGTATTTTCTGTTGGTCAAGGAATTCGACGCTATCTGCGGGACGAGATGAGTATTTTAGCTCAAGCCTTTGAGGTGATGATTGATAGTATTCAAACCCGCGAACGCATGATTCGGGAAGGTAAGGCTAAGGAAGATAAGATGCGGCGGGATTTGGAAGTAGCAAGGGAATTAAATGCCCTGAAATCTCGGTTTGTATCGATTGTTTCCCATGAGTTTCGCACGCCGTTGACGGTGTTGCGAACGTCTACAGAGTTGCTAGAAAAATATGGCCATCTTGCCAGTGATAGTAAAAAGCAAGCTTATTACCAACGCATTCGAGCGGCGATCTCTAATATGACTCAGTTGCTCGAAGATGTGTTGGTGGTGGGTCAGTCCGATGCGGGGAAATTGGAGTTTAAGCCGATCGCCATTGAAGTGGAGACGTTCTGTCGTAATCTATGTGACGATATGCAGCACAGTGTGGGGTTAGATCACACGATTCAGTTTAGCTATGAGGATCGACGTTCATCCCCAAAAATGGTGAGTGATGAAGGGAATCAGGTGCATTTAGACCCCAATTTATTACGTCCCATTCTTTCTAATCTTTTGTCTAATGCGATCAAATATTCCAAACCTAAAACGGTTGTGAGTATCCTGACGGTTCTCAATGATGACAATGTGGTCTTTGAAGTCAAGGATCAGGGAATTGGCATTCCCAAGGAAGATCAGCCCCATCTATTTGAGTTGTTTCATCGGGCCAGCAATGTGGAGGCAATTCGGGGGACGGGCTTAGGGTTGTCAATTGTCAAGCAGTGTAGCGATCGCCACAACGGTAAAATCAGCTTCGTTAGCCAAGAAGACGTTGGCACTACCTTTACGGTGCGGTTGCCCATTGTCACGCCCTCTGAAGCGTTGACCATCCCCCTCGATTCCCCCACTCCCATTCTAGGAAAACATCCAGAGGTCAATGAATCAGGGGACGGCTACGGTCATACCAGCAATCGGCCCCAATCTGGTGTAAGCTCAGGGGCGATCGCTGAATCAGCGATCGCCCGCAAGCCACACAATTGACGGTGACAAAAACCCATGTCCGGACTTAATACACGATACTTTTGGCAGTCACGGCTTTTCCCGATCGTGAGCCGTTACTTGGTGCTGGGGGCGATCGCCTTTCTGATGTTACTCCCCCTACTCTGGTTAGTCAGTACCGCCTTCAAAGCCCCAACAGAGGACATCTTTCAGTTTCCTCCCCAATTTTTTCCCCAATCCCCCACCCTGCAAAATTTTGTCAAAGTCTGGCAGACTAACCCTTTTGGTCGCTATTTATTTAACAGTACCTTGGTGGCTGTGCTGACGGTTAGCTTAAACTTGGTGGTGTGTTCACTGGCGGCCTATCCATTGGCGCGACTGGACTTTCGGGGACGGGATGCCTTATTCACCTTGATTGTGGCTACTATCCTGATTCCATTCCAAATTGTGATGATTCCCCTCTACATTTTGGCGGTGAATCTGGGTCTACGGAATAGTTACTTAGGACTGATTTTTCCAGCGATCGCCTCTGCCTTTGGTATTTTTCTACTACGACAAGCCTTCCAAGGCGTGCCAAAAGAACTAGAGGAAGCAGCTCGCATGGACGGATGTTCCGAACTAGGCATTTGGTGGTTTGTCATGTTGCCCTCCGTCCGTCCGGCCTTAGTCACATTGGCCATCTTCGTCTTTATTGGAGCCTGGAGTGATTTTCTTTGGCCGCTAATTTTACTGGATCAGCCAGAATACTACACATTACCATTGGGAGTCGCAAAACTAGCGGGTGCATTTTCTCTAGATTGGCGCTTAATTGCCGCAGGTTCCGTGATATCCATTGCCCCCATTCTGATCTTCTTCCTCATCATGCAACGTTATATTGTCCCCACAGAAACGGGTAGCGGCGTTAAAGGCTAGGGCCTAATCTTAACACAACGGTAAACACAGCCAGTTCCCTGGGCGGAACAGGAAGAAAAGGTAACAAATTCTACTTTTTTGTTGTCCCAGTGAAGATATATTGCGTGAAGAGATGGGGCGATCGCGCTAAAAAAGCTTGGAACTAATTTCTGTAACCTGGTATTCTTAGTGGCGACTTTAACATTTGTTAAAGGGAACAGATAAGTCAGGTAATTGACACAGATAATTCTTTCAGTGTCATCATGCTGGCTTTCAGCGATTAAATATGTGTTGTCAAGAAAACGTGAGTGTGAGAAGAGCTTATGACCATGAAAAAATGGCGTTCGATGCTAGTGGCATCAACCCTCCTAATTGCACCCATCACAGCCTGTGCCACTCCTGTAGAGCAAGCACAGGAAACCGTAGACGGAGCAACTGAAGCCGTAGCAGATGCGGTGGCCTCAAGTCGTCTAGATGCCGTAAAAAGTCGCGGCACCCTAGTTTGTGGCGTAGAAGGAACTATTCCTGGGTTCAGCTTTGTGGGTTCCGATGGTGCCTATTCCGGTTTGGACGTAGACGTTTGTAAAGCCGTAGCCGCCGCTGTCCTCGGTGATCCCGAAGCTGTTGAGTATCGTAACCTCGATTCTACAGAGCGCTTTACCGCTTTACGGGGTGGCGAGGTCGATATGTTGGCCCGCAACACAACTTGGACCCTGAGCCGAGACGCGACCGGGGGAAATGCCATGGAGTTTGCCCCTACGACATTCTTTGATGCCCAAGGAATGATGGTGCGAGCAAATAGCGGCATCACCTCCCTAGAGGATTTTGAGGGTCGCTCCATTTGTGTAGAAACAGGAACAACAACAGAATTAAACCTCACATCTCGAATGAGCGAGTTGGGAGTTACTTACACCGATGTCAAGTTCCAGGAAGGAACAGAAGCCGTAGAAGCTTATCTATCGGAGCGTTGTGAAGGATTTACCTCTGATAAATCCCAGCTATTTGCCCGTCGGAGTCAGTTTGATAATCCCGACGAGCATATTCTCCTAGATGTCAGCATGTCTAAAGAGCCGCTAGGGCCTGTAACCATGAATAACGACTCCCAGTGGTTTGATGTGGTTAAGTGGGTTACATACGGTCTCATCCAAGCCGAAGAATTTGGCATTACCCAGGACAACGTGAGCGAATTTGTTAGCTCTACTGATAATCAGGACATTAAGAATTTCTTGGGCATCGGTAGTGACTTGGGAAGTCAACTTGGCATTGAAAACGACTTTATGGTGAAAGCAATATCTGCTGTAGGGAACTATGGCGAGATTTACGAGCGGAATATCGGTGACGGTATTCCCCGTGGATTAAACAAGCTGTGGACTGATGGTGGATTAATGTATGCTCCCCCTGCCCGCTAATTTCATCCGGCTGAAACAAAACTTGTTATTTCAAGTTTTCTAAGCTAGCACTTCTCGTATCCGATTCAGGCTCTAGGCTCATTGAGCTTGGATCGGTCTTTTTTATTTAAGCCTCAATTTTGAGGATCAAGTTGAAGCCAACCTGCACTTTGTTCTAGTACAGCTTCGCATCAATGTAAATATGATTTGCTTAATTTAGAAAGCGTTTTTTTACATATTGATACAACCGTTACCGACGTTAAGTAAATTATTATGGCATCTGACACCACTGAACGAATTGCCCTCCTGAGGGACGATCGCTTTTGGAAAATAGCCTTTCAAGTGATCGTTCTTGCTATTGTAATTGGGTTGATCTCCTTGTTTATTAGCAACATGAACATCAACCTACAGCGGGCAGGGCTAGAGTTATCCTTTGATTTCCTCACTAACTCAGCTAGTTTCAGTATCGGAGAAACCCCAATTCCCTATACTTCCTCTGATAGCTATCTCTACGCATTTTTAGTCGGTATTTTGAATACCTTGCGGGTAATTATTGCAGGATTCATTCTCACCACATTGCTAGGGGTATTTGCAGGTGTGGCAAGTTTCTCAGATAACTGGCTTGTGCAGAAGATTAGCTTAGTTTATGTGGAAATAATCCGAAATATTCCGCTTCTGTTGCAGCTAATTTTTTGGTACTTTGCTGTTTTTCTCAACCTACCAGCACCACGGGAACAACTTCAGCTTCCAGGTTCTGTTTTCATGAGTAAGGCAGGCATCTCTATTCCTTGGCCGATTCTATCTCCTGCATTCTGGCTGTGGATAGGTATCCTAATTATCGGGGGCGTTGCGGCATTGCTCGTTCTCAAATGGCGCACTAAATTGATGGTTGAGCAAAGCCAATCTGGCCAGACTCAACTGATGATTGTAACAGGAATAGCGATCGCCACCTTAATCATTGTTGTCTTTGGGTTCAACTGGGAATTTCCGACCTCTCCGGATGAAGGGTTAGTTTCAGGTGGTCTTAATCTATCTCTAGAATATGCTTCATTGTTGACAGGTCTGGTAGTTTATACAGCAGCGTTTATTGCGGAAATTGTCCGTGGTGGGATTCAATCTGTTTCCCGTGGACAGTGGGAAGCAGCCCGTTCTTTAGGGTTGAAGTCAGGTTTAGTAATGCGTTTGGTTGTTCTACCCCAAGCATTACGGGTCATTATTCCCCCCCTCAGCAGCCAATACATGAACTTAGCCAAGAATTCTAGTTTGGCATTGGCAATCGGTTATCCAGATTTATATTCTGTCAACCAAACCATATTTAACCAGACAGGCCGTCCAGTAGAGGCATTTATCCTGTTAATGTGTACCTACTTATTCATTAGCTTAACTATTTCATTAGTGATGAATCAGTTCAACCGCATGGTTCAGATACAGGAACGGTAATTGCATAAAGTCTAGGATCGTTGCAATCGAGAACTAACAGCAGCGGTCCCCGCCCATCTTGATGTTTTTTCACCCCGATTCTAACCACTATGACTACTGCTTCTCCTCCTTCCTCAATGCCAACCCGTGCCACCCCGACTCCGGTGGATTGGGTACGGAAAAACCTATTTAACAATTGGTTCAATAGCCTATTAACCATTATCATTTCAGCCCTGATTCTTTGGATTGGAATTGGATTTTTCTCATGGGCGATCGCCGAAGCTGAGTGGGATGTACTATCGGAAAATTGGCCCCTGTTTTTTGCAGGGCAGTACCCCAGGGAACAATATTGGCAATTATTTATTCTGTTGGGATTAGTTAGTGCCCTATCAGGTCTCAGTTGGGGCTACTTCGCCAAATCCGTCGCCCACTTTTTTAGCCCTAAAGTACTTTGGGGATTAGGCATCGTCACATTTCTAGCCGTGTTAACCCCCACTCCATTACCCTTCCGTCTCGTTCTTCTTGGCATTTTGTTATTAGGGGTAACAACAGCTTGGGGCGAACGTCAGTTGTATCCAACCGTATCCGTATCAGGACAATGGTTATCCCTCAGTTGGCTACTATTTTTAATCGTCGGATTTTGGTTAGTTCGGGGTGGTTTAGGGTTGGAGCCAGTATCCAGTAACGACTGGGGAGGATTATTGCTAACCCTAATGATGGCATTCGTTAGTATCTTGCTTTGCTTTCCCTTGGGCGTTATTTTAGCCCTTGGTCGTCAGAGTAATTTACCTGTGGTGAAGTGGTTAGCGACTGCATATATTGAGTTAATTCGTGGTGTCCCCCTGATTTCTATCCTGTTTATGGGGCAGGTGATGATTCCCCTATTTTTGCCAGAAGGGATGCGCCCTGATCGAGTTTTAAGAGCCGTTTTAGCGCTGACATTATTCAGTTCAGCTTACATGGCTGAAAATGTGCGGGGTGGACTTCAGGCCGTTCCGAGGGGGCAATCTGAGGCCGCTAGTTCACTGGGCATTAATAAGCCCCTAACGGTAGCGTTAATAGTGATGCCCCAAGCCCTGAAAATTTCTATTCCTGCCATTGTCGGTCAATTCATTAGTCTATTTCAGGACACGACGCTGGTATCCATTGTTGGGCTTAAGGACTTGCTGGGGATGAGCCGAGGCGTATTGGGCAACCCCGAATTTTTGGGACGCTACCAAGAAGTTTATCTTTTCATTGCTGTCATCTACTGGTTTTTTTGTTACGCCATGTCTATTGGTAGTCGCCGAATTGAAAAGAGTTTGGATACTAGCCATTAATTCATGGATGATGTGATGATTTTGACCTAATCGTGAGCAATGTAACAACTAAGTCCCCAAAACGGGCTTAGGATGTTTCTAGGTATAAGATAGTGCCATGATTAACATCGTATAAAAGCTATCACAAAGCAATCTATCAATTAATTAGAAACCAAAAGTTCGCAAGTTGCTGTGGGCGATCGCCTCTAGCTTCAAGCATTCACCACACTTTAGGGCATTAGCCAAATTCAAGGAGTAAGCCAACGATGACCCAATCTCAAATGGATACTGATACCGCAACACTAAATTCCCAGGAGGGCCAAGAATCCTCAGAAATGATTGTTGCAACTGACGTAGAGAAATGGTATGACAATAATTTTCATGTTCTCCGAGGAGTCAGTCTCACGGTCAACAAAGGGGAAGTGGTAGTGGTAATGGGGCCTTCAGGGTCTGGAAAATCCACTTTCATTCGTACCTTTAATGCCCTAGAGCCTTATCAAAAAGGCAGTATTATGGTAGATGGCATCAAACTATCCCATGATGTCAAAAATATTGATACGATTCGCCGGGAAGTGGGCATGGTGTTCCAGCAGTTCAACCTGTTTCCCCACTTGTCAGTATTGAAAAACGTCACCTTAGCTCCCATCTGGGTACGCCGTTGGCCTAAGGCTAAGGCGGAAGAATCGGCGATGCAATTGTTGGAGCGGGTCG
>JAYKIC010000453.1:0-5556 GCA_035284985.1 Leptolyngbyaceae cyanobacterium | reverse complement strand
CGTGAATGAGTTGGGGGATAATCAGGAAAACCCATCAAAATGGGTTGATAATGGGTAAGTTCAGAGCAATACCAGTCCATTCCATTATGCAGTGGACTGACCACACTAGTCTGAAGTTTTCCTGTGGGCAGGTGAGCAAAACTAATACGTAGACCAAGAATCATCCCCACAAAAACACCTCCGTTCTAACAGAAGTGTTCAAGGGAACCTATAAATGTCAACAGTGCTTAGACGGCAAATTCCGAACAATTTATTGCTGAACAAACTAATTAATGATTGTTCGCAGAACAAATGTTATGCAAAAGACCACCACGCCTAACCCAGTAATTAATTCAGCAATCATAATTTCACTAGCACTATTAAGATTATTACACAGACAGAAAAACAAAATCCATTAGCCATAAATAGCCATAAATAGCCATAAAATTGAACACTTGTAGAGTTGACCCAGAATCTGAATCTAACTAATGTGGTGCGATCAGCGTTTAAATACGGCAAGCCGAGTATTCAAACACCATGAAGAGTTTCCCCAATTCAGTGCGTCTACGGCTATAGCGGCAACGCTGTAAACATTTCATTTTCATTGAGGATCAAGAAAAATCGATGCAGTTTATTGACCAGGCAGAAGTAATTGTGCAAGGGGGCGATGGAGGCGATGGGATCGTTGCCTTTCGCCGCGAAAAGTACGTGCCGACAGGGGGACCAGCCGGAGGGAATGGGGGCAACGGGGGATCGGTGATTTTACGGGCTGTTCAGGATTTACAAACCCTGTTAGATATTCGCTATGCCCATCGGTTTCGGGCTAAAAATGGGGCGCGGGGTGGTCCCAAAAATCAAACCGGGGCCATGGGAGAGGATCGAGTGGTTGATGTACCCTGTGGTACGGTGGTTTACGATGCTGAGACTGGAGAGGTGCTAGGCGATCTGGTCCATCCCCAACAAGAGTTGTGTGTGGCCCAAGGGGGCAAAGGGGGCTTAGGTAATCGCCATTTTCTCAGTAATCGCAACCGTGCCCCGGAGCAGGCGTTACCGGGTTTGCCGGGGGAAGAACGAACTATTCGTCTAGAACTTAAACTCTTGGCCGAGGTGGGTATTATTGGTTTACCCAATGCTGGAAAATCGACGCTAATTTCTTCCCTATCGGCAGCTCGGCCCAAGGTGGCGGATTATCCGTTTACCACGTTGATCCCCAATTTGGGAGTGGTGCGAAAACCCACAGGGGATGGCACGGTGTTTGCAGATATTCCAGGATTAATTGAGGGTGCCCATGCAGGGACGGGGTTGGGCCATGATTTTCTCCGCCATATTGAGCGAACACGGCTGTTGCTACATTTAATTGATGTGACAACGGCTGACCCGGTGGCGGATTATCAGGTGATTCAGGCTGAACTGGTGGCCTATGGTCATGGGTTGGATCAGCGACCTCAGGTGGTGGCGCTGAATAAGGTGGATGCGATCGCCCAAGACTCTGACCAACTCCAAACCATCCGATCGCAACTAGAATCGCTGACCCAAGATCCTGTTTTCATCATCTCTGCCGTAGCTCAGGTAGGGTTAGACGATATGCTGCAAACTATCTGGACTCAGTTGGAAGCGCAAACCATGGCAGAAACACCACCCGAACCTGTGACTCCTACGCTGGCTGTAGGAGAGACACCCCCTGATAACCCATAACTCCTGGCCATCGTCTTGCAATATTTTTACAATAAGGTCTTCATCCCAAAAATAAGGCGAGGCGACCGTGAACTGGTCCCCTCGCAACATTCATTCACCTGTAATGCCACTGTAAAAAGTTGATATGTCAAGCCCGTGACACCCATGTGTCGATCGTGCCTCAGTTGAATGGGGCGATCGCCCCAGCCGTTCACCCAGGACATTAGATTCGTGATTCGGCGATCGAAAGAATGTATAAAAAAAGGCCGATTCTAGGATCGGCCTCCGGTATGATAACGTTGCATTCTCGATGTGGAAAACCCTAACTTCGTGCTCCCAACACGAGTCAGTTAATCTTTGAGCTACTAACCCTAGGATTCCCAATTTCCTGGGGTTTTAGCGATTGAATCTGTTTCCATGACGCATTGTAACAAGATTTACATCTATTAAATATAAAAATTAACCCTGAAAATATGAATATTGGCATAAGAAGCTCTTATGCCACTTTCTGATGGTTCTAATAGGTGGCGAACCCGGCTAGAACCTAATCTAAATGTAGGAATTCCATACCCCAAAGCCATCCACCTTCACTCACCCTAATTGCGTCAATCGTTGACATTACGGCAAATCCAACCGGAAAACTTCGTTCTAGCTGGGCGTATTGAAGGGATCAACAGGCTCAGCTAGAACGACTACAGCGACAGCCACCAAAACGTCTCTGGTCTAAACGTCTCTGGTCTAAACGTCTCTGGTCTAACGAAAGTGTCTGTAGCTATGGCCTTCAACATGAGAATGGCAAAGTGAGAATGGTGAAAAGAGGATGGCTGAGTCTGCCGCTATACTGTTGCCTTTTCTTACATTCCATGTCTAACTTCTTTAGTTTGCCTAAAATTCTTCAATGATTCTAAGAAACCTTATCTAGGATAGGTGTGATTGAATGGCGTTAGTTTTCCCTCAAATTTCGGGGGGCTAACGGTCCATTATCCCCATTAAGCACAAGGAGGGGACTTATGGCTGATTTTGATGCGTTAGCAACCCATCAGGCTGAAATGTTTGATTATGATCACGCGGTTGATCGGGATACAGTAACGCTCTCCCGCCACGTTTTACAACAGTGCCAGAGTTTTTCGCCAGAAGCTCAAGATTTGAGCGCCCTGATGAATCGTTTAGCCTTAGCGGGAAAGATGGTGGCTCGGCGCATGAGTCGGGCGGGGTTGGTGGAAGATGCCCTGGGATTTACCGGGCGCACCAACGTTCAGGGGGAGGAAGTAAAACGGATGGACCTGTTTGCCAATCAGGTCTTTATTTCTGTCTTTAAACAAAGCGGGTTAGTTTGCCGCCTTGCCTCAGAGGAGATGGACAAACCTTACTATATTCCAGAAAATTGCCCCATTGGTCGCTACACGTTGGTTGACGATCCGATTGATGGGTCATCGAACGTGGATATTAACCTCAATGTCGGCTCCATTTTTGCAATTCGACGGCAAGAGGGAGAGGATTTAGACGGGAGTGCAAAGGACTTGCTTCAGGATGGTAGCCACCAAATTGCGGTGGGCTATATTCTTTACGGTCCCAGTACCATGTTTGTTTACTCTATTGGTAAAGGGGTTCATTCGTTCACGCTTGATCCCAGTTTAGGTGAGTTTATTCTGTCTGCCGAAAATATTCAGATTCCCTCCCATGGCCCAATCTATAGTGTAAATGAGGGTAATTTTTGGCAGTGGGATGAGTCGATTCGAGATTACATCCGATATATGCATCGCCACGAAGGATATTCAGGTCGCTATAGCGGGGCCTTGGTAGGGGATTTCCATCGCATTTTGTTCCAGGGCGGTGTCTTTCTTTATCCCGGTACAACCAAGAAACCTGAGGGAAAATTGCGGTTGCTCTACGAGGCGGCTCCCTTGGCATTTTTGGCGGAACAAGCAGGGGGACTTGCCAGTACTGGTACGCAACCCATTATGGGGGTTGTGCCCAGTGAGCTGCACCAGCGGGTGCCCTTGGTGATTGGCAGTACTGAAAATGTGAAGTTGGTGGAGTCATTTATTCAAGAACGGACCCGCTTGGATGAAGAGGCGATCGCCCTCTCTTCTTCATAGCCCTTCCATGACTGGGGTACCCCCTTGTTTTTTTCTTAGGACACTGTTAAATCCAGGCTCCATCCCCGCGACAGGGTCGATCGCCAACCATTGCCGCTATAAATTGCCCCATCGATAGAGATGGCGATCGCTCATTTTTTCTACAGTGTTACGTAATGTTTTCTACTGGATGTTTTCGTTGGCCCCCACCTTGCCCCCAGCCCATTTCAATTCGCTAACCCATCAACAGAAGGAGTTTATCCCCAATGACAACCGAGAACCATATTCTAGAAATTGAGCAGTACGGTCAAAGTATCTGGATGGATAATCTGAGCCGTGATTTGCTCTCCACCAACGCCTTGGACGATCTGATTAAGGATCGCGGCATTCGTGGTATCACCTCTAACCCAGCTATTTTTGAAAAGGCCATCTCCGGTAATGTGATCTATGACCAAGACATTGAAGCGGGGATTCGAGCTGGCAAACCTGTGGAAGAAATTTACGAATCCCTGACCTTTGCCGATATTCGCAATGCCTGCGATGCCTTCCGCTCCGTTTACGTGGCTTCCAGGGGACTGGATGGCTATGTCAGCATTGAAGTGCCACCGACGATCGCACGGGACACGGACGCAACGATCCAGGAAGCCCAACGCTACTATGACGCGATCGCCCGTGAAAACGTCATGATTAAAATCCCCGGCACTCCGGAGGGGCTACCTGCGGTGGAAGCCACCATTGCCGCTGGGATCAACGTGAATGTGACCCTACTGTTTTCAGTTCAAAGCTATATTGATACTTTCTGGGCCTATGTGCGCGGCTTGGAAAAACGGGTAGAAGCCGGAGAAGATATCAGCCACATTGCCTCAGTGGCCAGTTTCTTCCTGAGTCGCATTGATGTCAAAGTTGATCAGCAATTGGATGCCCTCATTGATGGGGCCGAAGACAATGCGGTCAAGGATGAAATCCGACGGTTGCAGGGTAAGGTGGCGATCGCCAACGCCAAGATTGCCTACGAGAAATATAAGGAAATGATCCAGAGCGATCGCTGGAAGGCATTGGAAGCCAAAGGCGCAAACGTGCAACGCCTCCTCTGGGCTAGCACCAGCACCAAAAACCCCTCCTACAGCGATGTTATGTATGTAGATGAACTCATCGGCAAAGATACGGTGAATACCCTGCCCCCCGAAACCATCGAAGCCTGTGCGGATCACTGCCATGTGGAGGGCGATCGCGTCGAACTAGATCTCGAAACCGCCCACCAAATCATCGATAGCCTAGCCCAACACGGCATTAACCTCGATCAAGTCATGGACGAATTACTCATCGAAGGCATCGACAAATTCATCAAGCCCTTCGAGTCCCTAATGGCCTCACTGACCACAAAAGTGCAGCAACTAACCCCAGCCTAGGGAACGGTTAAGGAACTAAGAAGTTGGGGAGTTGAGCAGTCGTCCTAACTGCTCTTAACGCTTCTAACCAACTCCCACCCCCAAACGGGAGCATCTCAGTTTTGCCATTCGTCCGCCCTCACCCTAAATCCCTCTCCCCTAAGGAGAAGAACTTCAATCTTCCCGTCCCGCTAGGGAAACAGGGCCAGCAGATGAGGGGCATGGGTGTATTAACAAAAGTGAGATACTCCCCCTCAAACTCCCAAACCATCTACTCTACTTACTCGAAAGAACAAATATGGTCACACTTCTTGAAAACCCCCTCCGTGTTGGTCTCCAACAAGACCGAATTCCAGCCCCTCAAATTCTCATCATCTTCGGCGCATCGGGTGATTTAACCCAGCGCAAGTTAGTGCCCTCCCTCTACACCATGTATC
>JAYKIC010000452.1:0-4950 GCA_035284985.1 Leptolyngbyaceae cyanobacterium | reverse complement strand
AGTCCCGGAATGCTCCCCCCGAAGCCGTCAAAATAATCCGCCGTAGTCCCCCCTCCGGCACCCCTTGAAGACATTGGAAAATGGCGGAATGTTCCGAGTCCGCTGGCAGTAATTTCACCCCGTGTTTTTCCACCAGGGGCAGCACCACGGGACCACCAGCAATTAAGGTTTCCTTGTTGGCAAGGGCGATGTCTTTCCCCGCTTGGATGGCGGCGATGGTGGGCAGTAACCCCGCACAGCCAACGATGCCCGTCACCACTGCTGCCGCATCACCGTATTGGGCGACTTCCACAATTCCTTCCGTACCACTCACAATGATGGGTTGCGGGTCTAGATGGGCGATCGCCGCTTGCAATTCCGGTAGTTTCGTGGGATCGGCGATCGCCACAATCTCCGGTTGGAAGGCTTCCACCTGTTGCGCCAGCATCTCCACATTGCGCCCCGTCGCCAGACCCACAATCCGGAATTTGTCAGGGTGGTGGGTGACGATATCAAGGGTTTGGGTGCCGATGGACCCGGTTGATCCGAGAAGGGTAATTGCTTTCATAAATGTTTATAGAGTTTATAGAATAGAGAGGATAAGCGACTGAACTATCGTTGAGCTAAAACTGGTTGGCCTGCTCTCTATTCCACTATATGACGGGGATGAATCTTACACCAATCTTAAGAAAAAGTCTGAAGGGATAGGGGCGACCTGATCCGGAAACGGGATGTTATTGATGTAAAAGTAAACCTACGGCGTAAAAATAACCACTTTAAGTACCCATTAGGTACCCAGTCGATGGGAAAATTATGCAGGGCCATAACCTTGTGGATTGGTTTACCGTTGAGCTGATCCCATGACGAAACCTGGGCAGATCCATAGATCACCATTTCCATGCTGGGTTTCAAAGCCCGAATGATCTAGGCTAGTTATCCTAGCAAGCCTACTTAAATTTACTGACCGTGCATACACGGAATTTCCACCCGGATTCTCCGGAGATTTATTGAAAAACTCCGTGCAAATTAGGTTTTTTTTCCTGCGTAAACTTGATACGCTCTCCCCATAACCTCATTAAGCGGGTTTCCCGTAATTAGATTTGATTCCCTTTGGTGAATAGTTGTGGGATGTTAGCAGGGTGCTGGCTAAGTTGGATTCGCGTTCTTTGATTGGTTGGGTTGACCCAAGACAGCGCGAGTTCAGGAACAGTTCAAATTAAGAACCGGGTTATGCGCTGGTCCGATATTCAGGGATAGCTGGGTTCGTTGTCGATAGTCGATAGTCGATAGTAAAGACTAGTGGCAACCTTCTCCTCAACGGTTCTAAGTTGTTCTTCTTTTCCATGTTCGTCGTCCAGATTCCTTTAAGAAGTTTTATGGTCTCCGTAAATTCAACTCCCCTTGCTCCAGACTCAAATGAGGTGCTGATGGCGATTTCCCCTGATGACTTCTCCATTGAAGCATTGGAAAATTCTAATCCAGATGGTGAGTTTGTCAAGCTGGAACTTGATTTTCAATCTGGATATCAGAAACACGCATCGGATGATGCAGTGGGAGCTTTCTTCAAAGAGATGGCTCGATATCCTCTCTTGGGCGCAGATGAAGAGGTGACGCTAGCCAATCAAGTCAAGTTTCTTAACCAGGTGGAAGATTGGCGGCAGCAGTGGCTAGACAATCATTCCTCTTCCCCGACGAAGGACGAGGTGGCGGCAGCATTTGATATCAGTGTCCAGGAACTTGACCAGCGGGTGTGGGTAGGGCAAACGGCTAAGCGTAAGATGATTCGATCTAATCTGCGGTTGGTGGTTTCCATTGCTAAGCGTTATCTCAATCGAGGTATCCCGTTTTTGGATCTTATTCAGGAAGGCGCATTGGGGTTAAATCGGGCAACGGAGAAGTTTGATCCGGATAAAGGTTACAAATTTTCCACCTATGCTTACTGGTGGATTCGCCAGGGCATTACCCGCACCATTGCCAACGATGCCCGGACGATTCGCCTCCCGATCCACATTGTGGAAAAGCTCAATAAGCTGAAAAAAGTGCATCGGGATTTGCGGCGGAGTTTACAACGCAATCCGACGGAGGCAGAGTTGGCGGAAGCCCTCAAGGTTTCCCTAGAAAATGTCCGTAATTTGCAACAGGTCCGGCGGCAGTCCCTCTCCCTCAACCACCGAGTGGGTAAGGGGGAAGATACGGAATTGTTGGAGTTGTTGGAGGATGGGACGACGCGATCGCCCGAAACCCAGATGAGTGATGCCATGATGCGTCAGGAAATTGCAGGGGTGCTAGCGGATGTGTTGACGGAACGGGAAAAGGAAATTATCGCCTTGCGCTATGGGTTGACTACTGGCGAACCTCGAACCTTAGAAGAAGTGGGGCGGGTGTTTAACCTGTCACGGGAACGGGTACGGCAAATTCAGACCAAGGCCATGCGAAAGTTACGTCGGCCTCAAGTGGCTGCTCGGCTGAAGGGTTGGTTGATTGAGGGGTAAAATCAATCTTTGATCAGAATGCTTTTAGCCAGGGGGATCAGCTTCTTGGCTATAATCCTCAAAGGTTTTTAGCGTCTAAAGTTTCTAAAGTTGGTTGGTTGTTAGCGACTGGTTAGCGGTTAGGCGTGGGGATGGTTCCTCCACGCTTTTTTTTGCGTAGTTTGCGACCATCGGAATCAATATCGGGCGGCGATCGGCATTCGCCATCCGGTACCAAAGGCGCGATCGGTTACTTTGAGACCTGGAGGTGCTTGCCGTCGCTTAAATTCAGCCCGTTTTACCAACCGCACGACCTGATCGACTGTATGGGCATCGTGTCCTGCGTTGATGATGGTGGTGGGAGATTGGTGTTGATTCACCAGCCGTTCTAAAATGTCGTCCAAAATTTCGTAGGTGGGTAACGAGTCCTGATCGACTTGGTTGGGTTTAAGTTCGGCACTGGGGGGTTTGGTGATGATATGGGTGGGGATCATTTCGGTGATATCGGGACGCTGGGGCAGAAGCGATCGCACCTGTTCGGGTTGGTTCAGCCAGTGGCAGAGGGTATAGACGCGGGTTTTGGGGACATCGGCAATCACCGCCAACCCACCGTTCATGTCGCCGTAAAGGGTGCAGTAGCCCACGGCCATTTCAGATTTGTTGCCTGTGGACAGGAGCAGATGACCAAATTTGTTGGCGATCGCCATTAACACGTTGCCCCGAATCCGGGACTGGAGATTTTCCTCGGCCACGCCAAATTCAGTTCCCGCGAATAGTGCCTCCAAGGTGTGGTCATAGCCCTGCATCAGTTCACCAATGGCCAGTTGATGGGTGCTAATGCCCAGGTTTTGGGCTAGGTCTAGGGCATCGCTCACCGAATGACCGGAACTGTAGGGGGAGGGCATCAGGATACCCAACACATTGGCGGCACCGAGGGCCGCAGTGGCGATCGCAGCCACCAACGCCGAATCAATGCCGCCACTTAAGCCCAACACCGCCGAGGAGAAGCCACACTTGTGGGCATAGTCCTGCACCCCCATCACCAAGGCATTCCACAATTCCGCTTCCCCACTGCTAGGGGCAGAGGCGATCGCCGCCGGACGTAAATCCTGCTGGGGCTTGGCCCATTCCACCAGTTGCAACGTCGGCTTAAAAGCAGGTGCCCGGTACACCAAATCCCCCTGACGGTTAAATCCCACACTATTGCCATCAAAAATCAGATCATCATTACCTCCCACCTGATTAACATACAGGATGGGCGTTTGGTAACGTTTGGCCCCATGACTCAGCATCGCCTCTCGCACCTGCTGTTTGCCCATGTAGTAGGGCGACCCCGACAAATTGACAATCAGATCCACATTTTGGTCCGCCAAATCTGCTAGGGGATTTTGAGCATAACTGCGCTTGCCCCAGAAATCTTCATCATTCCACAAATCTTCGCAAATGGTTACGCCAATGGTTAGGCCATCCAGGGTGAAAATATTGTGTTGATTGCCAGTTTGGGGGTCGGGTTGAAAATAGCGTTCGTCGTCAAACACATCGTAGGTGGGCAACAGGCGTTTATGGAACGATCGCTGAATTTGCCCCTCCGCTAGCCACAAAATGCTGTTAAACAAAGCCTTGCCCCCTTTTTGACTGGCATAGGGATTGGGTTCGGCGGTCCCTACTAAAACTGCTAGGTCGGGAGGCAGGGTAGTGGCAAGCTGGGCGATCGCCTCCCCCATGTCAGTAATAAACCCCGGTCGCAGGAGCAAATCCCTGGGAGAATAGCCCGATATGGAGAGTTCGGGCGTGAGCATCAGGCGTGCGCCCATGTCAGCCGCTTGTCGAGCCGCTGCTAAAATCTGACGGGTATTGCCTGCCAAATCTCCGATGGTGGGATTGAGCTGGGCGATCGCAATTCTCATAACCGTGGTTCTCCCTCACGACTGTATCATCAGTCTAGCCCAGCCCTCCCTCTACGGGTACTTGATCTAGTAATCATAGGGATTGCGGGGTTGGGGAATCGGTTCAAAATTGCTGGCCACAATCGTCAAACGGCGATCGCCATTAATCACTTCTGTTGCCATTTGTCCTGTCACCCGGAACCACTCATCCGCTGGATAATCAGCGCGATCGCCCTCAATTTTTACGGGTAAACCGACGGGATAGGCATCAGCGGCGCAGCAGGTGAGAATAAACCGGGCAATCATGACATAATTATCGGGTTTATCCGGGGGATGGATAATAAATCCGGATACGTCCACCGGATCGCCCTCATAGGCATCTGGTTCTGGATAGACATTCAACGTCCGTACCCAATCTGTGATACTTTTCTCCTCTGGCCTTACTGATAGACGGAAAGACTGAGGTTGCGATCGCGTCATCAGTAAAGTATCCGTTACCCCCCGCTGTAGGGCAATATCACTGGCGAAAGGTTGGGGGACATAAAACCAACCCAGAAGACCAACCAAGATTAAAATGGCATTGCTCCAGCCCTTGGGCAGTAAGGATAAATGCT
>JAYKIC010000451.1:0-7483 GCA_035284985.1 Leptolyngbyaceae cyanobacterium | reverse complement strand
GTATCCGTTACCCCCCGCTGTAGGGCAATATCACTGGCGAAAGGTTGGGGGACATAAAACCAACCCAGAAGACCAACCAAGATTAAAATGGCATTGCTCCAGCCCTTGGGCAGTAAGGATAAATGCTCGAGGTTTTGGGGCGATCGGGCTGACATCTGGGTGGGCGATGTGGTCAACTGTTGACTCATTTTATAAACAGCCATGCCCAGTAAGCCAAATCCGGCCACTACCGTTAACCACACATAATTGGGGTGGAGTAGCAATAAAATTTGGCCTGATAACCAATATTTCAGGAATAACGTGCCCCAAATCAGCATCATGCCCACGTCTAACCATAGTAACCACGGTGACGGGCCAGAGGAAAGTCGAGTCATGCGAAAGCGGGGGCGGGAAAAACGAGGTTTCACGGTCATAACTAGCTAAGGTATAAGTTAACCCCTAGAGTGAGCAAAAACGTTAACTGAGCGGCCAAGACGAACAGGTAGAAGATGGCCCGACTCCGAAAGACCGACAGTAACAACCCAATATTTTTGACATCAATCATGGGACCGAACACCAAAAACGCCAGCAGAGAGCCGCTGGTGAAGGTAGAGGCAAAGGATAGGGCAAAAAAGGAATCAACGGTGGAGCAAATGGACACGACGGCGGCTAACACCATCATGGCAATGATTGATGTGACCGGACCTTGGCCTAGGCTGAGGATGACATCACGGGGAATTCCCACTTGAATAATGGCGGCGATCGCACTACCGAATACCAACATCCCCCCCAATTCCCGCAATTCTTGCACCATGTTGTCTACCATCAAGGGCAACCGCTGGCCGATGGTGGCACGAGGAGAAGGGGCGATCGCAGTTCCATCAGCACCAAATCGGCTCAGGGACTGGCCTGATCCCCCCAGCATGAAGGTTCCCGACTGCAACAGTGAGGTAGACGGGGGAATCACCGCATGGGCCACCGCAGGCTGTAACACAGGCCGCAAATCTACCTGGGCACTAAACACCCAGCCAATGATGGTGGCAATCAATAGGGAAAAACCAAGGCGGAGAAAGACTATGGACGGGTCATGCTGAAAGGCGGTCCATGTGGCCCACAGCACAACGGGATTGATAGTAGGAGCTGCCAACAAAAAGCCCACCGCCACCGAGGAGGGTGCTCCCTTGACCAGTAAACGACGGGCAACCGGAACATTGCCACACTCGCAGACCGGAAACAAGAACCCAAACAAGCCACCTGCCAGTGCCCCTAGGAGTGGATGTCGGGGCATGGCCGCAATCAACCGCCGTTCGTCCACAAAAATTAACAGCGCACTGGACAACAATACCCCTAATAATAGAAAAGGTAGAGCCTCAACTAGTAGGCTGAAAAATAGGGTTAAAGCGTTACTCCATTGGGTCATATCAAATGAGTTTAGACTTTATAGTGGTATTTAACCAATCGGGGCAACTTCATCACTGGAGTGAGTAAGATAATATCTGCGCCTCCAGATCCAGGGCAAAATCTACACTTTCTCGGTAAACTAAGTCCAAATATATCCATCAGGCCCATTATTCTTCGGAACTCAATCTTAGGGATCACTCACCAGGATTGCCGTCTGGAATTTCACCAGCCTATTGTAGCCGAATCGTTGTCCTTCTGGGAACTTTAATGGTATTCACGGAGTCCATAGGTTAAGGGTCGATGGGTCATGGTGAACTAGGGGGAGGTTACAGGGTTAAGCGGTATCGGCTGGGTCTAAACGGTGGTTAACCCGTGGGTTGGCCTGGTTCTAGAGGGCTGTAACAAGCGTGGCATATGGGTTCAGGGGCCAAAATTCAAACATCAAGGGCTAGTTGAACACGGGTGAAGTGTTGCATCTATGGGTTTGTTCGATCGGAAACAAACTGAGGATTCAAAATTTTATGATGTGTATCTATTCATTTAGCCAGTGGCTCTAGGGAAATGTCGGTAAAATCTGCCCAAATGGGAACATCTGTTTCAGATAAAGTTCGCCAATATCTCAAAACTGCGCCCAAACGAACGCGCACTATCATCAGGGAAGCACAGCGGATTGAGATGTTTTTGAGTAACATCATGCAGTTGGGCGGGCTTCAAGATGATGCCTGGGATTTTTGTCAAGAGTACCCCACATTACGGCAGATCAATAGTTTGGGCAAGCAGATTGTGATTCGGATGTTCCGGAGTAATCCTCGTTTTCAGGGCTATAAAGTCGATTTCGATCGCCACATGCTCAATCCCAATGTATTGTTTCTGGCGGGATCGCTGTGTGAGCAGTTTGACTATGCCCATACTAGTCCTTTATTTGGCCTCAATATTTTAGATATTGGTTGTGGAGCCTTGTCTGAGTATGCATCGCTGGCTAAGGATGCTAATTTGCTCAGTCAGTTTTATAGCGATCGCCCTCCCATTGGTGCTGAGTTATTGCAAATGCTAGGGGCCAAAACCATCGGTTTGGACCCTAGGGGCAATGCTGCTGAACTGTACGACTACCAGGTGGCCTATCGGCATCGGG
The DNA here is from genome assembly GCA_035284985.1 of Leptolyngbyaceae cyanobacterium. GTDB lineage: Bacteria > Cyanobacteriota > Cyanobacteriia > CAKZMO01 > CAKZMO01 > JAAHGY01. Next base: position 4,971 of record JAYKIC010000451.1, on the reverse strand, counting down.
TTGTGGAGTTTGATGCGATTGATCAATGGGTCAAGGATTATGTGAATAAATTTGATATTGTTTCCTGCCTCAATCTGTTTAAGCGCCATAGCTTTTTGTATGGCCATTCTGAACCGGAACAGATTACTCGGTTTTTAGTGGGGGTGCGTCGTTCTTTGGTGGCTAAAGGGTTAGTTTACAGCACGACACCTCTGCCCCCATCCACCTCGGAAAACCGCCAGACCAACCGCCGCATTTTTCAGAATGCAGGTTTTCAGATTCTCCATGAAGGATACTATTTGATTGCTGAACGCCTCTAGGCTGATGGTAGTGGGCGATCGCGAGCGTATCCGTTTTCTCTGGGATTGATTAGCAAATGGCTCACCCTTCGTCTAGCCATTGGGCGATCGCCCGGTTAAACTCATCGGCACATTCATCGTACACACAATGCCCTGCATTAGGGATCGTCACCAATCGAATTTGGGGATTGGCCCTAATCTCCGCATCGCATCCCTGGAGCGGCACGATGTTATCGTTAAGACCCCAGATAACCAGAGTGGGTTGGGGGATGGCGTGTAGTAGATGATGGCGGCTAGGGCTGTAGTTGGGCTGGGTCGCAGATTGGGTTAGGCGAGCCAGGGTCTGAGCTGCTCCCCGATCGCTAGTCGGAGTGACGAATTGGGCCACTAGTGCATCAGAAACACGATCGCGTTTCTGATAGATGGATTGGAGGGCCGACCGAATCAAGCGAGGTTGGCGGGCCACATTAAAAATCAGGCGTACGAGTAAGGGAGAGGTAAACAGACGCTCTACCGCCCCTACACTAGTCTGTAACCATTTGGCTGGAATCATATCTTGGCGGGTATTGGGCACTGTGACCAATACTAAGCGCTGCACCAGATCAGGGCGATCAACGGCTACCCTGGACGCAACCAAGGCTCCCAACGAATGTCCGACTAAAACCATGGGCTGTCGAATAAACGTTGCCCAAAAGTCATGAATTTGCTCCAGCCACAGTTGACTGTTATAGGTTGTTGCCCCCTTTTCTGACCAGCCAAACCCCAACAAATCTAAGCTATAGACTGGGGCATAGCGGCTCAATGGCTCCATGTTCTGCAACCATTGTTTTCCAGCGGACCCAAAGCCATGGATTAACAAAAATGGGGGATGCCTGATTCTATCGACGTTAAGTTGTGTGTGCTCAACAGTCTGAGAATGCCTGTTATGGTTGATCAATGGATGGTACATATACCGTACGTGCCACCCCCGCCACCGCCAATCCCGCTCGATCACTAAACTTTTTGTCTCCGTCATGGGGTGAAACCTTAAATTTTTGGAAGCCTGTGAAATTTCTGTGAAATTATCCTGACAGCTACAGATGTCTGTGTAAGGACTGGGTAAAGTCAGTGATTCTACTTATATATTATGATGATCCTAAAACAAAAAGTCTTACGAAACGCTGGTGGTCAACTACGAATGTGTCTGGTTATTCCCCTGGGAAATGGGGCTAAGTTTTAGTATCCGGTCCATTCTGAGGCTGAGGCTTGGTCCATTTATGAACAGCACCTTCAGCTTAATGTATTGAAACAAAAGTCGGTCTAATGATTTCACCTCTAAGTGATGATCCGTCTCCAATTGAAAAAAAAATCAATTGAAAAACAAAGGGATGGCCTATTAATCGGACCATCACTTTGCTTTTTTAACGGTGTGCAATCAGGGGTGGCGGTTAAGCGGACTGTGGCCATGTCTGCGGTTGAGCCATAGTCCGCTCGTTGGCAGTACCGACTTCGCTAGATTGGAGTTGCCCATCCTCTAGGTAAGTGACTTGATCGGCAACGTTTTGAATCCGTGGATCATGAGTTACCATCAAAACGGTGCGATCGCTCTGCTTCGCCAAGTTACACAACATCTCAATCACCATTTGGCCACTGTGGGAGTCCAAGGCGGCGGTGGGTTCGTCTGCCATGATCAGGGCTGGATTTCCCGCTAAGGCACGGGCGATCGCCACACGTTGCTTCTGGCCTCCTGATAGGCTTTTGGGCAGATGATGGGCCTTATCACTCAGTCCCACTTGCTCCAGCCAATACAATGCTTCCTGCCGCGCTTGCCGAGGCTTCATGCCCCTCATCTTCAGCGCAACCATGATGTTTTCAGTCGCGGTTAGGGCATCAAATAAATTAAATCCCTGGAAAATAAAACCAATATTGTGTAACCGAAACTTGGCTAACTGGTGCTTGGAAAGGGTCGTAATGTCGGTTCCAAGGAGAGAGACGTGGCCATCAGTGGGACTTAAAATCCCACCTAAAATGGAAAGTAATGTAGTTTTGCCGGAGCCTGAAGGCCCCATCAATAGCTGAATTGTTCCTGGCTCAATGCTAAGGCTGACCTCCTTTAGCACCGCCTGAGAACGAGTTCCGCTGTGATACACCATGTTGATGTGTTGGGCGGCGATCGCCTGACCTCCCTGTAGCGCAGGATTGGCAGCCTGGGTTAGGTGGCAAACTTTGTCGGGTGACTGGCGACGGTTTGTTGATAACAGTTGGCCAGAGCGATTGGTCCCGGATCTTGAAAATCGCATTAAAGATAAGGTCATCCGTCTTTGTCCTCTCGTCCCTCGTTGAGAATCTAACCCAGCCACTCTAACCTTCTGCACTTTATCGCTTTATCTTGCGTAATGTAAAGTGTTAAGACTTAAAGATTAGACGAAGGCTAAGGGGCTAGCATCCCCCACCAGCAGGAACTAAATTAGTGGTTTATGGGTTGCAATTTTGAGCGAAATGGTGGTTGGCAATTCATATGAGTAAAAACCCTATATGCTGTATTGCTTACTTTCACCCTACCTATTATTCAACCTCAAGCTGAATGGTTACTGTTCCAGAAATGAGAGTGTCCCCAAAAAGGCTGAGAATCCCCTGATTTTTGAGTTCCTACTTGATTGGGGTTGGGATAATGCCGTATTTTATGGAAAATTCCTATTTACGGGAAATTGCGGGGGGGGCGATCGCTTTCAACGCAAAAAAAGCCCGACGCTTAGGTCAGGCTTTACAAGGTGTTTATTACCTATGCTTAGCTAGGTATCTGATTCAGTATTCCCAGCAGAGTGTGTCAAATCACACAATGTAAACCAAATGAATCACAGTTGGCAGAATAGGAGAAATTGCCCCTTGAAACCAGCCCTTGTAAAGGACTGGTTCATCTAGATATCTTTTTCCCCTAGTTGTCGGCAAATATAGTCAAAGGGTTCATCAAGGTAAGGTCCAACCTCAACCCCAGCTTCGGCAACCTGCTGGCGAACGATATCCTTCATAATCTGAATACCCAGAACGGTCGGTCCGGGGGGGACACCCAGGGAATTGTACACTTCCCGCAAACCATTCAAAACGCGCTCATCTAAAACATCCATATCGCCCGCTACCATGGCATAGCTAGCATAGCGAAGATAGTAGTCCATATCCCGGAGGCAGGCAGCATATCGGCGAGTGGTATAAGCATTACCACCTGGTCGAATTAATTCAGGTACCTGCTCAAATAAAGTTACGCCAGATAACTTAACAATAGCGGCTGCATTGCTGTTAATTACGGCTGCTGCTTGTATTCGAGCTAGCCCTGAATTGAAATAACCCTTAAGGTCGTCTATGGCATCCCGATCCAGATACCGACCGGTTCTGTCGTAGTTTTGAATTAGGCTGGTTACGGCATCCCGCATTCAAACAGTCTCCCTAACGTCTTATTCAACGATGATTTCTATAAATACTGCTGCTCAACAATTCCCAAACATGCAATAGCAGCATGATCAAGTAGATATCAAGTGCAGTTGTAATGATGACCGGACAACTAAGTAAAGTCATACCTTGCCTGGTCGCTCCAGCATTTCTTCAGCATCTGCGACCCCGGAGACCAAACTTAAACCTAAGCTATAAACACTTAAGTCATAAACTTGGCACAAGGCTGAAACCCTTTAATAATCGCCATCCCTTAGGGCTTAGTTTATCACGATGAGCAAAAGCTAATATCCCTCAGCCCTTGATTCCCGAACGGTTTTTGATTAAGTTTTATGTGTTAATTTTTATATCGTTTTTGTGTGAAACGCGCCATGTGTTTATCTAAAGACGGAAATCAGTAATTCTGTTCTTGCTTGGTGGCTGACAACACTGAAAAATGGGACTGGCAGGGGAAAGCCGGAAAACTTAGCGATTGCTTCAGGATTTTTGTGCTTTTCAATACATAATGCTGCTAGCCCAGTTCTTTAGGATGTTTCAGATGCAAGTGAGGTCTTGGATAAAAACATAGGTCTCAGCATATAACTTAATGCTCAACGGACTATGCTCAATGGAACTATGGGGCAAGTGACAGGCTCGTTTGTTAAGTGACTACTAAGTGACTACGCTACAGCCGACGGTAGCGAAGCCCTAACGATGCTCCTCAGATTAGGGGGCATGTGCTTTTTGTGGCATTGTCTGCAAGGCGTTGTCTGCAAGGCGATCGCACAGCCGTTGAGCGTCATTGATTGATATTGGATATTAGGGAGGAGTTTGAATGACCACACCAGCCGAAATTTTGGAGAAGCTTGGTCCTGATAAAATTAAAATGGTCGATTTGAAGTTTATCGACTTGCCTGGAATATGGCAGCATCTCACTTTGAATTATGACCAAATCGACGCGGATAGCTTTGATGCAGGGGTTGCGTTCGATGGTTCCAGTATTCGTGGATGGAAGGCCATCAACGAGTCGGACATGATGATGGTGCCTGATCCCAATACGGCTTGGATTGATCCATTCATGAAAGAGCCGACCCTCAGCATGATCTGCACCATCAAGGAGCCTCGTACTGGAGAACTATATTCCCGCTGCCCCCGTGCGATCGCCCAAAAAGCAGTCGAGTATCTAGCAACAACAGGGATTGGCGACACGGCTTTTTTCGGTCCTGAAGCAGAATTTTTCATCTTTGAAGACGCTCGCTTTGACCAAACTGAAAATAAAGCGTTTTACTAC
>JAYKIC010000450.1:0-7385 GCA_035284985.1 Leptolyngbyaceae cyanobacterium | reverse complement strand
TTGGAACTATTTGGGGACGAACTGGAACGCATTCGGGAATTTGACCCCGGTTCCCAGCGATCGTTGGATGCGATCGACCAACTCGTCCTCACCACCACCGATTACAAGCCGATTATCATGGAAGGCTTGGGCGTAGAGGTGGGCATAGAGTTACAGGACGGGCAAACTTTACCCTCCATCGTTACCGAATATCTTTCTGAAGAAGGCATTGAGCAGTTAAGCACCGGGACCGTGATTGAAGGACTGCGCCGTTTCCTCGGAGTCGCCTTCGACCATCCCGCTTCTCTGCTCGACTACCTGCCCGACAATATGTTCATCGCCGTGGATGAAGTGGAACAGTGCCGCGCCCACAGCGATCGCTGGTACGAACACGTCCACGACCTCTGGAACCCCCCAACTCCTCAAACGGTTTCTGGGGCAAGCACAGGGGCATTGCCCCAACTCCCCAACTCCCCAACTCCTCTCCCCCAACTCCACCGCCCCTTCACCGCAGCACTAGAGGAAATCGAGTGTTTCGATCGCGTTTATCTCTCTGAAATTACCGAAGAAGGCAAAGGGTTAAATCTGGCTAGTCGTCCTGTGCCCACCTTGCCCCACCAGTTTGGTAAATTGGCCGAGATTTTGCGGGAAGAGCGCGATCGCAAATTTGCCATCTGGCTGCTCTCGGCCCAGCCTTCCCGCTCCGTTGCCCTGCTGCAAGAACACGACTGTCCCGCCCAATTCATCCCCAACCCCCGCGACTATCCCGCCATCGACAAATTGCAGGAAAAATACATCCCCACCGCTGTTAAATATTCTGGCTTGGCGGAACTGGAGGGATTCATCCTGCCCACTTTCCGCATCGTCGTCGTCACCGACCGGGAATTTTTCGGACAGCACACCCTCGCCACCCCGTCCTACGTCCGCAAACGGCGGCAAGCCACCTCGAAGAAGGTCGATCCCAATAAGTTACAACCCAACGACTTCGTGGTCCATCGTAATCATGGCGTGGGTCAGTTCATCAAACTGGAAAAACTGACACTAGATGGCGAAACCCGCGAGTACCTAGTGCTGAAATATGCCGACGGGGTGCTGCGAGTTGCTGCGGATCAGCTCGGTTCCCTCTCCCGATTCCGCAAAGGCAGCGGCGAACGGCCCCAACTCAACAAAATGAGCGGCACCGCTTGGGAGAAGACCAAGAATAAAGTCCGCAAAGCCGTGAAAAAGGTGGCGGTGGATCTGCTCAAACTCTATGCCCAGCGATCGGAACAGGAAGGGTTCGCCTTCCCCACTGATACTCCCTGGCAAGAGGAAATGGAGGACTCCTTCCCCTATCAGCCCACCACCGACCAGTTGAAAGCGGCCCAAGATGTCAAGCGGGATATGGAAAATCCCCGCCCAATGGATCGCTTGGTTTGTGGCGATGTGGGTTTCGGCAAAACCGAGGTGGCGATTCGCGCCATGTTTAAAGCCGTTACCAATGGCAAACAGGCGGCATTGCTGGCTCCCACCACCGTCCTTACCCAGCAGCACTACCACACGCTGAAAGAACGATTTGCCCCCTACCCCATCCAAATTGGCCTGCTCAACCGCTTCCGCACCGCCACGGAACGCAAGGAAATTATCCAGCGCCTCGCCACCGGGGAACTGGATATTGTCGTCGGCACCCATCAGCTTTTGGGCAAAGCGGTCAAATTCAAAGACTTGGGCTTGCTGGTCGTCGATGAAGAACAGCGGTTTGGAGTCAATCAAAAGGAGAAAATCAAAGTCCTCAAAACCACCGTGGATGTCCTCACCCTCAGCGCTACCCCCATTCCTCGGACGCTGTACATGGCCCTATCGGGCGTGCGGGAAATGAGCCTGATTACCACGCCACCGCCATCCCGTCGCCCGATCAAAACCCATTTGTCCCCCTACAAACCCGAAATGGTCCAGTCCGCCATTCGCCAGGAACTGGATCGGGGTGGGCAGATTTTCTACGTGGTACCTCGTGTGGAGGGGATTGAAGACGTGGCGGCACGACTGCGGGAAATGGTGCCCAGTTTGCGAATTGCGATCGCCCACGGCCAAATGCAGGAAGGGGAACTGGAAGCCACCATGCTTACCTTCAGCAACGGTGATGCCGACCTGATGGTCTGCACCACCATCATCGAATCCGGGTTGGACATCCCCCGCGTCAACACTATCCTGATTGAAGACGCGCAAAAGTTCGGGTTATCGCAACTGTATCAGCTCCGGGGTCGGGTCGGTCGGGCCGGAATCCAAGCCCACGCTTGGCTATTCTACCCCAAACAGGAAACCCTGTCGGAACCTGCCCGGAAGCGCCTCCGAGCCATCCAAGAATTCACCCAACTGGGTTCTGGCTACCAGTTAGCCATGCGAGACATGGAAATTCGCGGCGTGGGCAACCTTCTCGGTGCGGAGCAGTCCGGTCAGATGGACGCGATCGGCTTCGATCTCTACATGGAAATGCTGGAGGATGCCATCAAGGAAATTCGCGGTCAGGACATCCCCCAAGTGGATGATACCCAGGTGGATCTCAGCCTCACCGCCTTCATTCCCGCCGACTATATCCCCGATTTGGACCAGAAGATGAGCGCTTACCGTACTGTCGCTGTTGCCGAATCCAAGCGGGAGTTAACGGAAATTGCGGCGGATTGGAGCGATCGCTTTGGCCCCATTCCTGCCGCTGCTCTGCAACTGTTGCGGGTGATGGAACTGAAGCAAATCGGCAAACGCCTCGGCTTCTCCCGGATCAAACCGGAAGGCAAACAGCACGTCATTCTGGAAACCCCAATGGAGAAACCCGCCTGGAATTTGCTGCGGGAAAAACTGCCCAGCCACTTGCAACCCCGGTTTGTGTATTCCGCAGGTAAAGTGACGGTGCGGGGTTTGGGCGTATTGAAAGCGGATAAGCAATTGGAAAACCTGATTGACTGGTTGGGCAAGATGGAAGAAGCGTTGGAAGAGCCGGAGTTGAGTAAGGTGGGATAATGGAAAAGATGCAGCTAATCGATCTTGAAGAGACTTTTAAACAGGATTTGCAAGACCCTGAATTTGTTCGGTTTTATCTTGAAGAAGCATTAAACGATGGATACGCTAACTTTTTAATGACGCTGCGTCAGGTGATAGAAGCTAAACTGACATTAACTCAGGATAACTAGGAGCAGAATGGGTAAGAAAAACCATAAAAAAGCCATTCGCTCCTTACACAACCGAATCGACGAACATCAAGAAAAAATCCGCATAGAATCTGAGAGAGAAATACCTGATGAAGGATTAATTCATCACTGGGAAATGGAAATACGAGCTTTTGAAAAAGGAATTGAACAAGCAAGAAAACGATTAGGAAAATAAGATGCAAATTCGTGAGCGATCGCTCCCTATCACCAATTCTACTTTAAATATTTTGCTCCGTGAATTAGGGGATGAATGCCAGTCAGTCCTAACCTCTCTGCATCAACTCCAGTCACCCCATTTATCGGAACAACAAAAGGCTGAAATTTTAGCCGAACTGTTAGCTTCTACAATTCATCTCAGTACCCATTGCAATGAGGATCTACAAAGTCTAATTGCAGAGGAAATGGAACGGCTTGATGATAGTGATGAAGTAGATTAGAGGGGGCGATCGCCCTTCTCATTCCCCCAACTCAAGATTTAGTGCGATCGCGCAGTGCCACTCTAATAGGAGTATCACCCTCTCTTTCCTTTAGTTAGCCGATAAATTCTTCGCTCCATGCACAACTGCAAGTACATCGATTTGTTCTAGACCGACGTAGTAGATAATTCGGTAGTTTAACTCGATGACTTCGCGAATTTGTTCCAAATTCACTTCCGGCAAAACTCTGCCTGAATTGGGGAAAGCTCCGACTTGCTGGGTGCGTTTGGTAATGCGATCAACCAAGCGTGTTGCGTATTCAGAGGATAGCTGAGCGTGATAGGCATGAATTGCGGTGAGTTGTTCGATGGCCGTGTCGGTCCAGAATACTTTCATGAATTCAAGCCAAACTGGGCGCGAACCGCTTCGACTGACTTGACCCGACCTGCTTCACGATCGGATAATCCAGCTTCTACGGCTAGGCTGATGTAAATCTGGTGCATGATATCGTCCCATGTGCAGTCGGCAGGTAAATTGTCGATCAGGCGACGGGCTTGCTCTTTAACAGTTGGGCTGGTCATGGTTGCGTTTAATTAAGAGGTGCAATTTTCAATTTCTATAGTAAACCAGAACTAGCCTTTTAGCGATACTTTCTCCGCAAAGATAACCTCACACGTCCCCATTCCCCCAACCCAAAATTTAGGGCGATCGCGCAACGCCACTCCAATAGAAGTATCGCCCTTCTCGTTCTGTCGATGCGATCGCTTTTCTCTGATCCACGAGATCGCACAACCTCACTCTGACTGAGCGATCGCCCTCTCACCATCCAACAATAGAACAAGCGCGATCGCCCATGCTTCAGCTATCTAACCTTAAAATGATAGACAAGGTTTAGCCAATATATGGCAGTTCATGATATAAATGTACTTAAGCTAAGTATATTATTTTTGCTGAATATAAGGTCTAGCATGAATGCACAACTCATGATTCAACCGTCATCATTTATTGATGCGGATATTCAGATCCAGACTGTAAGGGGTCTGCGTTTATTCAAATTGAGCGAAACATTACAAGAGCGTTTAGAACACTTGAACGATCGCCAACGGGATTCCCAACTCACTGCTGACGAAACCTTAGAACTAACTGGCATTCTGGAACTAGATCGAATTTTTACCTTGCTCAATGCCAAAATCATTGCTGAGTCAGCGTAGATATGGCAGTTTCAAAAGAAATACGCCAACAAGTTCGAGTACGCGCAAATTTTCTATGTGAATACTGTCATTCTTCCGAAGAAGCCAGTGCAGCCCGGTTTGAAATTGATCATATTCTGCCACGTTCCCTGAGTGGATTGGATGGACTCGATAACTTGGCCTTAGCGTGCCAACGATGTAACCGTTACCGCTACAACTTTACAGAGGGGGTTGATCCAAAATCTCAATCTTTGGCAATCCTGTTTAATCCACGTTTACACCAATGGAACGAGCATTTCACTTGGAAGCAAAGAGGATTAATGATTCAAGGCACAACTGCCATTGGTCGGACAACCTGCCAGCGTTTAGATTTAAATGATCAAGATCATAACGATGGAGCCATAGTTAGAGCGCGTCGTCTTTGGATGCAGGGAGGTTGGCATCCGCCATCCAATGACACCGTTGAATTCTAATCATGAAGGAACCAGCGATCGCGCAACGCCACTTTAATAGAAGTATCGCCTTTCTCGTTCTATCAAGGCGATCGCTTTTCTCTGATCCACGAGATCGCACAACCTCACTCTGACTGAGCGATCGCCCCCTCACACCAAAAACTAGAAAAGGAGCGTTGGCTTATCTGTGCAGAGCGCGATCGCTCATCAACGACCCGATCGCTTCGCCAGATAATGTTCATCTAAGGCACGCCGTAGCATCATCGTCACCACCGCCTGACGACTGATATTCAAATCACGAGCCATCTGATCCAGTTCTGCCAACATCGGCTTGGGCAACTGTAGGGTAGGTGTTTCACTGACCTGACTTCTACGGGTCGTCATCGGTCGAGGCGTGCCAATTCGGGTCGTGCTAGCATCAAAATAGCGATCGATAACTTCCTCTCCCGCTGCCACTCGCTGTTCTAGTTCATCAATAGAAATACTGTCCATAAAGCTGTCGCTCTTGCTTTGTGCTTTTCCAATAGGTAATCAACCAAACGTACTCACCTTCTTCATCATAGCGAATCTCGTAAACCACTGATAGCAAGGTGTTGCGTAAATATCCGATGGCAATGAACTGCCCTGGATCATCTTGCTTCATCCGCTCCACATAGTCACCCGCCAAAATGGTGGCAACGTCCTCCAGCGAATACCCCCGCCGCTGTTGTAACGTTTGACTTTTCCGATCATCCCAATCAAAGCGCATCTTGCCTTCCCACCACCCAGCAACATAACAATAGCGGTTTATCCGTATCGGCTCACTAATGCGGCATTGCCTGAATTAACGCTCTCAACGCTTTATTCACCGACTCAGGCGTTTTGAAAACTTCAGCAACATCCTCATCCAAGACCACAACTTTCAATGGTTGTCTTTCCTTGCGTTCAGCAAATCGATTGGACTTTGCCTGCTGATAATCAAAACGATACTCCTCCAAAAGCTCATCGTCATGATTTGGGGTAGAACTAGAGTGTGTGTTGCTCATAATCTTGACGCTCTGGGCGCGTTACTAAACGGGCACTAATAATACGAATACTGTCAGATCCCTCAGAGAAAGCGATGAGTAACAATCGATTTTGCAGAGAGTGACCAATGATGATTTCTCTCGGTTCATCTGAAGCATGAGCGATATCATCAAAAATAACAGCCAACGGATTGTCAAACACGGTTTTTGCTTCCTCAAAGCTCATACCATGCTTGCTAAGATTAGCTGCTGCCTTTGCTTGATCCCACTCAAACTTCATGTCTAAATCATACTTGATTGTTTAGGGTCTGGAATGATGAGGTGCGATCGCCCCTAGATTTGAATTGAGCCTAGATGAAGCGCGATCGCCCCCTCACAACCCAAAACTAGAAAAAGATCGTTGGTTTATCTGTACGGAGCGCGATCGCCCTTCCCAATTTATCCACTAGACCCTTGAGCAATCCATACCAACATCCTCAATACCCGTTCAATCGGCGGTACTGGATAGTCGGTCAAATCAACCGTAACGACATTTCCCTCCAATCGCAAAAACCGCCACACCGTTCCCGTTGTCACCGTTCCATATACTTCGAGAATGGGGCGTTCATGTTTGGCATTAAAGCGTTGGGCGGCAACCATCTCCGCTAAACATTGACCCATGCCTTGCTTCAAATCATCCTTCTTGGCTTCCACCACCACCAGCATAGGGGCTTCCAGGGCTAACTGTTCTGGCGATTGGCTAATGATAAAGTCACAGGTTCCCATCAGTCCTGTGGTCGGATCGATGTTGAATTCTTCTCCCGAAAAGAGGCTTACTTGACCGTGGAGATGATCCTTAACCTCCAGCAGAATTGGGTTAATAATTCTTTCAGAACGAGCTTTTTTATTGCCGACAGCGATCGCCCAAGGAATATTGCGCTTCAGCGTTTCAGTTAACAACGAGGTCGGTTGAACCACGGGAATATTACCGATAAATGGGTTCCCTTCCACGGTTTGTAGGGCAAAATCCTGCTTTACTTTTGCCCAGGTAAACTCTTGATCTGATTGACTGACAAAACTTTTCCCCTCATCCCTAAATCCCTTCTCCCACAAGGGGAGAAGGGACTTCAAACCAGGTTCTTGGGTCGAAAGCCCCTCTCCCGCTCTGGGAGAGGGGTTGGGG
>JAYKIC010000449.1:0-8266 GCA_035284985.1 Leptolyngbyaceae cyanobacterium | reverse complement strand
GCATTTAACTCCTTTAAAAGTTTGACTGTTTCACCGACGACGTAACCACCACATCCCGCTCCGGCTGGGGGACCACCCGCTTCCACACAATCCACACCGCCATAACCTTTGTAGATGACATCTTCCGGCCACACATCTTCGTAGTGATAGTCTTTGGCCTGCAAGGTGTCGATGATGGTGGGAATTAAGAAGCCCGTGAGGGTGAAGGTGCTGTCATGCTTTGGATCGCACCCAATTTGCAACACTTTTTTGCCCCGCTTGGCTAGTGCCACTGAAATGTTGCAACTGGTAGTTGATTTGCCAATGCCGCCTTTGCCGTATACCGCTAATCTCACGTTGATTATCTCCAGTAAGCTGTTTGGTGTTTTGTATGGTTGAAATGAAGGGTGCTGGTTCGGCGCAGTACGGTACGAAGACCCACTGCGATCGCCCCAGGGACCATCCTAAAGTTTGCTTGCTAGCCCGTCATAGAGCAGGGCATTGACCCCGCAATAGACCGCTAATAATGAGAATGGAGAAATGGCTTATTGGGTACCCAAGCCGTCGCCTAAAACCTCATTGGCGTGATTGCATTATGGAACAAGTTTCCGGGAATTAAAAGCCCCTTCCAGAATCGATCTAGTAGATAAATTTAGCTTTTCGTCTTCTACGTTTCCAAAATCGATTCTCCGTTTTTAGATTGGCTTCTAGAGCCTAAAACCCATTCAAATCAAATTTTATAAATATATTTATATATAAATAGGAACAATAAACAAATGCATTGACCTTGACCCAGTGCGGCGACAGTAGGGATAACGCCCCCGTGCTTATCCTCCGGGGTGAGGTCCAAGGCAGGTCCAAGGCAGGTCCAAGGCAGGTCCAAGGCAGGCCCGTCTACCGTTCGGGATACGGTTCGGCTGTATCGTTTGGATCTTCTCGACGGTGTAATCCTGGGAAATGATGGTAAAAGCTTCTGACTATGGCAGATCAATCGCCAAAATAGAGGGGGCGATCGCGCTCCTGAATGAGCGATCGCCCCCAATTACTCCCAGTTTTACTAAAAAAGATTAACTTTTTGAATTTTGGGTCAAAATCACCATATTGGACAAGCAGGAAGAACGGGGAACGAGGAACGAAGAATGCCCTCCAACCCAATGGCTCAATTCCCAGCCTTCGCCTCACTAGAGTAATAGTTGTAATAGTTATAGGACACCACACTAGATTCGGTCACACCATTAGCCACCGTGCCCAGGACTTTAATGTCTGGAACTTGTAAACTTTCCATCAATTGCTGGAGTTGCGATCGCTTCACATTGCCCACTCCCACCACCACCACCAAGTTTCGAGTCAACGCAGCAGTCAGATAGGCATCAGCAAACCCCAGCATCGGCGGCGCATCATAGAGAACCAGATCGAATTCCTCCCGCGCTTGTTGGTGAAAGGCTGACATCACACTAGAGGCCAGAACCGTAGGGGGATCAGGCGGAATCGCCCCTGAAGTCAGCACAAACAGATTAGGGCTAATTAACGAGGGTTGAATGATTGCTTGCAGATCGGCATCTGAGACGATCACGTCCATCAACCCGTACTCATTGGTTAAGCCCAATCGTCGATGCAAAGACGGACGGCGCAAATCCGTATCCACCAACAGCACCTTTCGACCCATGAGGGCTAGAGTTTGGGCCAAGTTAATGGAAACCGTCGTCTTTCCCTCATTCGGTGAGGATGAGCTAATCGTGAGAGCGTGAACCGTCTTATCCAAGGTCATCAGTTGCAGATTAGTACTGAGGGACCGAAATGCCTCTGAAAACGCCCTCATACCAAGCTCTGGATGGTCCGCCGCCGATTTTTGTTTGGGAAACAGTGCATCCAACTTGCTTTGACTCACTTGACCCATGGTCGGCATTTCCTCTGCCGCTAAAGCCTGATTAAAGGGGATCACTCCCAGCAAGGGAAAGGGTAATTCATCTTTCAAATCCGCTACTGTCCGCACCAAACTACTCAGTTTATCCACGGCTAACGCCACTCCAGACCCTAAAATCAGCCCTAAAATAATGCCCAACACAAAATTCTGTTGGGCACTGGCCACCGATGCACGGGGGGGACGGGCCTCGGTCAAAATTTCCCAGGGGGCTTGTTGTTGCGCCCCTTCAATCTGTAAAACTTCCCGCTGCGAACGAAATTCATTCAAGATAGTGGTGGCAATTTCTAGTTCCCGCTGAATATCACTATATTCACGAGTAACGCCAGATAACTCCTTAATTTGTAGGTTCAAATCTTCGATGGCTTGGCCTAAAATTTGACTACGAATAGATAAATTTTCAATTAGATTGCTGATCTGGCGCTGAACTCGTTCCCCTTCCTGGGCCAGGATAGGGGCTAAGCTCTGTTTTTGCTCTAGAATGTGCTGAATTTCTGGACTGGTTTCCCTCAACAACACGGATTGCTCTGCCAATTGAATATCTAGGGCTAACAATTGGTTAAGGATTTGCTGATAACGCGCATCGTCTTGCAAAGAAGGGGCAACGGCCCCTATCCCATTCGTTAAAACTTCGCGCTGCAAGGCGGCATAGGTTTGAGTCGATTCTTGCAGTTGGAGATTGATCTCAAGTTGTTGTTGGCGCAAGCTATTCACTTGGGTGGTTAGTTCCTCTCCCTGGGAAACAGGATCAACGAGGTTATATTTCTGGCGCAGATTTTGTAAACTGTCTTGCAACAGATCAACCCGATCCCGTAACAATGGCAGTTGGTCATCTACAAAGATGATCCCGCGATAAATTCCACTTTGGCGATTGTCAACGCTGTAGTTAATGTAGTCTTCTGCGAGTTGAGCTAATGTATCTTCAACCAGTTTCTTGTTTTCATTGGTGAACTTGACAATCAAAATGCGATCGCTTTTCACATTAAGGGAAAGCCCAGAGACCAGATCTAGATACGTCATGGATGGATACAAAACTTGCAATTGCTCCAACGTTGGCTCTAATAGTCGAGGACTTCTCAGAATTTGCAGTTTGACCTCATCTAGGGCTGAACCTAATAAATCTTCCTGTTGGCTTAGACCATCGTCACTGGCCGTAGAAATAATCCGATTTTCCAAGGTTGTTGGCTGCGTCAGAATTTCAAATTGGGCCTCGTAAATCGGCGTATCGGTAAGTGCTTTGAACACCGCACCGATCGTAACAACCGCCGTAACTCCTGCAATCAAAAGTAACCGACGCTTCAAAGCCGCAATAACTTGCCCTAGCTGAAGACCGCCTTCATCATCATCAGTAAATTGTGTAGATGTAGGAATATGTTGAAGAGTTTCCATGGGTCTTTCAGTGGGAATATCGACTATATTCTAGGCTAATGTTTCGTTAAAACGCCATCTTCACCATCGCATACTTTCATCATGCATAAACTGGACATTCATAAACTAGCTTCTTAACTCTATCGAGGGTTTATGTCCAGAATTGATCAACGCTGTAGTAATCGCAGAATGGTAAACGGTGTCGTGATCAAATTAACCACACGACCGACAGGCTCACCAATGGTTCCCAACGTGTCCGATAGACTAGCAATAGAAGAGCGTTCTACCAAAATAATATCGTTATTTTGTAAAGCTGGATTATTTTCTTCACTGATTCCTGCATCAAAATCCACTGAAATTTTCCGGCTCGATAGGGTTCCGTTAGAATTAAGGCGAATTAATTCAACTGATCGACGACGGGCACGGTTATTAAACCCTCCTGCGGCAAACAACCCTTGGTTTAGAGGCGTATTGGGCGCAACCGAAACAACCCCCGGCTGCTCCACCTCGCCCACCACATTCACCCGAATACTATCGGGGGAAAAGCTGGCTGAGGCTAGTTGGGTTGCGTCTTCTGAGATAACTTCCTCAGCGGTTGGGACAATTACGGTGTCTCCTTCCTGCAAAATTAAATCTTGGTTTAAGTCCCCTGTTTGCAAGAGTTCCCATAAATTAACCGAAATAAGTTGATCCGTGCCAGAACGAGTTGGCCGTCTGACTTGGATGGCACGCACATCGGCTAGGGGTTTGATCCCCCCAGCCACTTGGATGGCACGGGTAACGGTTGGTAATTGGCCCGTGTTTTGGCTTTGTCCCGTTTCTCCCGCACTCCCTGTTTGGGCACTCCCCGTTACCACATGGGGACCGGGTCGAAAGACTTCACCGACAATGGCAATGTTAATGGCTGATGCTTCGGTTGTGGCAAAATTGGCGGTGGAAAGGGTGGCAATTACGTCAATATCGGCAGTTTCGGCGGTGGGGACCAGAATGCGATCGCCATCTCTCAAGGTAATGTCGGTCGCTAAATCTCCGGCCTGGAGCAATTGGAATAAATCAACCGTAATGCTCCGTGTACCTGGATACTGTTGGCGTAAAATTTCTATTTGGCTAATGTCCGCAGACATCCGAACCCCCCCTGCCAATTCTAGAACTTGGGATAGGGTCGGCATTTCTGACAGGCTAGCTGGAAGCAGGTAAGGACCGGGGTTATAGACTTCTCCCGATACGGCCACCTGAAGCGCCCGTCGGGCTAGAACAGTCACTGAAATTCGTGGATTTCGCAGGATTTGAGAATACTGATCATAAATGCGACGGGTGGCTTGTTCCACCGTCAGTCCTTCCACTGAGACTCCCCCGACGATGGGTAAGGTCACTACGCCATCGACCAATATTTCAAATTCACCACTGTATTGGGGTAGCAAAAATACATCGACGCGGAGGCGATCGCCCGCCCCCAGCACATAGGGATCTTCCACTGGGGCTACCCCAGACAACCCGGAGGGGATGAAGGTATTCCCTTGGGATATCCCTTGGCTCAATAAGGGACTCAGGGGTCCGTTGCCTGCCGTTAACGCCCTCGCTGATTCTGGGCAAGCCCCCAATGGCAGGGCGATTAGCATCAACAACGATGACATTGTAGATAAAGCACCTGGAGAACCCTGATGTTTTTTCGTAGAACCCATATGTTTGTAACCATAACCAATCGTCATACGGTGTTAACCTCCTAGCCATACGGATTCGGACAAAAAACTAATCCCGTGCCCCAAAAATCCTTGACCGCTCAGCCCATTCCCACCTCCAAATAGTAACTAAGCCTGACACAATACGGCTACCCATGGCACCCGCCGCTCCCCTCTTCACGTTATTGACTGCAAGTTCCTTTGGTCAACTTCACTTAGGTGGTAATACGGGTTCTGCCCGACTTTACAGGGTAAAGGTCTGTAAATATCCTGGGGGACTATGTGAAGTTATCGTTAAGACAAGAGATTGTTCCGCAAAGTTCCCGGTAAGCTCCCCCAAATGATTTGACTTAATTACTCGGCAAGTAAGACACTTGGACGTAATGGCTAGACCTTTGGAGGGCAGCAAGGCTGTGAATGCGATCGCAAGAATAAATGCCGCCGAAGGAATAATTGATGTTCAAGGTTAGAGCAAATTCCTTGGCGTAGGCAGCTCATTAACTTAACTGATGGTTGCGGTGCTATTCAAAGTAGCCAAATGAATTTGTATGGATTGGTGCTGTTCCTGGCAGGATTATGACCAATGATTCTGACTGTGCATGAAGAATAAGCATCATCGGAGATAGTGATGTCAAATGTTCGCCTATGGGGTGTGGAGCCAAATGCTTAAATCTAAATCACAGATGTTAACGCGAATTCCAACGGTAAACGTGGTAGATACTCCCGTTTCTGCATTATTGTTCGAGAGCCAAATTGATATGATTCTTGGCTGGGCACGGCATAGAATCAGCAAATTTGTTTGTGTTGCTAACGTCCATATGTTAATGGAAGCCCACTGGAACCAGGAGTTTCAGGCTGTTCTAAAGCGGGCTGATTTGGTGACTCCAGACGGGATGCCTTTAGTCTGGTTGATGCGGTTGCTGGGCTGTCAGCAGCAAGATCGGGTTGCGGGGTTGGATCTTTTCTTGTCTGTTTGTGAACGGGCGCAGGAGTCGGGCACTCGGATCTTCTTCATCGGCTCTACCGAAGAGGTGCTGGCTAATATGCGCGATCGCCTGACCAAAGAGTTCCCTCGGCTTCAGATAGCAGGTATGATTTCTCCCCCCTTCCGAGAGTTGACAGCAACGGAGGATCAAGAGTTGGTCAATACAGTTAATGCTAGCGGTGCCCAAGTTGTCTTTGTGGCCCTAGGCTGTCCCAAGCAAGAGCATTGGATGAAGCAGCACCACGGTCGCATCAACGCGGTAATGGTTGGGGTTGGCGCTGTTTTCAGCCTTTATGCCGGATTCCAAAAGCGTGCGCCCTTGTGGGTCCGCGAAGCTGGGTTGGAGTGGTTATATCGCTTAGTTCAGGAACCCAAGCGTCTCTGGAAGCGTTACGGCACAACCATTCCGCCATTTTTGTGGCTGGCAGCGCAACAGGTGGTTTTCAATACCTACAAGCGTCGAGGTGGTCCATTCGGTGTAGTGAAAAGGGTTTAGGACCGAGCCTAAAAATAAGGGAATCACACCGGGGACGAGGGAATATAACCTCTCGCCCCCGGTGTGATTTTTACCCTAGCAACAGAGCTATAGGCTGGGATGTGACCCGGTGGGGTTAGGCATGACGCGCCCCACCCCTTCTTCCCCTAACCCTACCGTGTACACACAAGTCGAACCACCCCCTCTAACTCCCCCTTGCAAAGGGGGAGGACCGGAGTTTCCCCCCTTTGCAAGGGGGGATTAAGGGGAGTAAGCCGAGTTTTGGACTTTGAGCAGAGATGTGTGTACACCGTAGCCCCCTAACCCGATAAAGCCCAGTTACACAGTTGTGGTCAGTCCTAACGTGAGCCAGTGTTGGAAACTAAAGCCCCTTAGCTGGCAAAGGGTTCTAGCTGATCAACCCGTAACCAAATATTGGGGGTGGGGACATGGCCAAATTTGACCAACATATAGTCCCCCCGCGTATCAACGATCTCACCTTTGGTTTCAAATAAGTAGTCCGGCAACCTAGCATCACTAGCCTGTGCTTCAAGGCTGTTCTCCATTTTTTCTCGAATGGCCCGGACAATACTGCCCTTTTTCATTTTGGCTACCATAGCAACTCCTTCCACCGATTGTTGTGGCTCGTTGTGGCGATCGTAGCACTATTTAGGGTCCGATTAGGGGTTAATCCTGATCTCACTCAGTCTCTTAAATGCCCTCAATGCCCTCGGCTTAGGATCAAATGAGGGAACCTCCACAGCTTGACCCACTGCCTGCGGTACAACCGTAGCAAAATGGTGCAGTTTTCACGGTTTGAATTAAGTCTAAGTCATTCGCTTCAAGGATCATGGCAAGGGTGAGGGGGGTGCCAGCCGCAGTCGTGGCGGGTAACTGTTCCATTTGGTTAAAGTCGCAGTCGTAGATATGGCCACGATAATCGACGGATAGCTGGGGCCGACACATTAAGTTAGCCACTGTTGCTGGGTTAAATCCGTTTTCCAAAAACTTGAGATAAGCCTTATCAAGGTTTTGACGTTGTAAATATTGACGGGTTCGACCAACGGGAAGGTTAGTGATGGTTAATAGCTGATTAAAAGCAATATCAAAGTGTTCTGATAAAAAAGTTTTGTAGTCTTGCTGAAGCGCGGATTGGGCGGGTGGAAGGGAAAAGTTTTCGTTGGTGGGCAATGCGGGATTATACACTAAGTCCAAAATCAAATTGGGATCATGGCCGTACCCTAGTTGATTAAGCTGCTGGATGGCTTGGATGGAACGGTTGTAAACTCCTGCCCCTCGCTGTTTGTCTACGGTTTTTTCCAGATAGCAAGGTAAGGATGCCACCACCCGCAGTTGATGGTCTGCAAAATATTGCGGTAGGTTTTCATAGCCGGGGACGAAGAAGATGGTTAAGTTTGAGCGTACAATCACTTCTTTATTCAATTCCCGTGCAGCGGTTACGAGTGATTGGAAACCATGGTTCATTTCCGGTGCGCCGCCCGTTAAATCCACTGTTTTAATTTGGGGAAATTGTCGAATGATTGTGAGGAGTTGGTCGCAGATTTCTGGGGATAACTCTTCGGTGCGGTTGGGGCCAGCTTCGACGTGACAATGGGTACAGGCCAAGTTACACTTTTTGCCCAGGTTGATTTGCAATACGGTAATTGGTTGTTTGGTCAATGGACCGGACAATTTTTGATGAAATGGGGTAACTGTGTCACGATGTTCGAGCGCCTGAACCATGAAATCACTCCTTAAACCTTACAGTCTTTTAGTTTGATTATTTTGACGTATTTGAGATCAGAGTGGGTGAGAGTTTCCTGAATATTTGCAGGGTTGGGGTTCGGTGGGTTGGGATA